>NZ_JAAHGT010000120.1 GCF_010672385.1 Okeania sp. SIO2F4 | reverse complement strand
TTCTATCAAAAGAAACAATCAAACCGGAACGATTTGTTTACCAGAAGCAAATTTAGAAATTCAATTTGAAGTTGTCACCCAATTCACCAGGGGTGTTCCTGCTGAATAAAATCAGCGCACTGTTATCCATCAACCACAACTTCGATGCACAGTCCAAACGGATAATGGTACTCAAAAAGCGGAAGGGTATTGCAAAATTTATGATGGGAATTATCCCAGGTTTTGGGGATACCATTTTATTTATGCATTCTTCCCTGATTACGGGATTATTTGGAGTGCTGATGCCACATTCGGTGAAGAGAAATACAATTATTTCAAGCTACTCAATACGAACCCAACAGAAAAGCAAATATTGTTGCACGGCGAAGAGTCTTATCATCGCAAAACAGGAGCAAGTAGCTGGGTATGAGGCATTGCTGCAGCGATCGATCCTGCCGATACACCCCTGTCACATTGGGAAGATACCCTCAAAGCTAGTGCAGGTCTTTGCGAACCAGAAGCAGTCAAACTTTTAACCTGTCCTGCTCCTAGGGCGATAGAGTCCCTTCTAGAGATGGGAGTCACTTTTGACCGCCATGGTCAGAAACTTGCCCAAGAGCTAGAAGCAGCACACTCACACCCCCGTATCCTCCATTCTGGTGAAACCACCGGGTGATTATTCTCAAACTTCTGCTGATTGGCAATTGCATACCCTGATTGAGGGAGATTATTGGAGTAAGTCCCCTTGATTGTGAGGTTGTTTAACCGTATTTGATATAAAGCATTGGAGTAGTTTATAATCAACACTTGATAGCTAGATAGCAAAAAATAGCTCTCTGTGAAAGTGACAGAAGAGAGCGATCGAGTTTTCGAGATTTATACTAGCAGGACTTACGCAAGCGAACCAAAAAACTCAGTTTTTTCCTAGATGTCTATGTTTCTTATAACACTCCAAAGCAAGCTCATTTCATATGATATGATGTCCGGATAATTAAGTGATAAAAAAGTTTTTGTTTGTAGTAGGGCTTGAGCAATATCTATCTTAGGGTTGTTTGAGAAGTCATTAATCCCCCTAAATCCCCCTTGATAAGGGGGACTTTCTATTGTATTTCCCCCCTTGAAAAGCTATGCTTTATAAACATCTTTCTTAACATAAAACTTGACAAAAAAGAGAAGTTATGTAACTGCCATTCAATGGACATTTCGGGAGAGTAAACCTATTTAATTAGAGGCTAAACTCCCCCCATCTCCCCATCTCCCCATCTCCCCATCTCCCACATCCACAGGGTTTCAGGAGTTCCTTATAAGGGATAGCTTGAAAAGGGCGACTAGGGGGGATCTAAATCAAAATTCATACTTTTCAAACATCCTCTTAGAGCTTTAGCCCTACTACGAGCTTTAACGATCGCTATTCAACCAGACCTGATATTACTTAGGTGAAAACACTAAAATCAGAGTAATGGATAACACAGCTAAAGAGAAAATTGACAAAAAGACGAGGGCTTTGCGATAAACATTAGCACTGTCATCAACCACTCCTTGACCAAACTTCCGCAGTTGCCCCGATCGATATAACTCTTTCAGGTAATTACTGTCGTAACGAGCCATCCGAGCAAAGGGTAACTCTCCTTGGGTGCGCTGGGGCAAAATCCGGTGACGCTGGTAGGGAACACAATTATAGCCAAAGTTGTTGTCATATTCTTCGCTTTTTAACAGGGCATCAACAAAACCCTGGAGTCCTTTTGTAGCCAATATTATAGACCAGGCAAGTTTCTCTCGATCGTTATAGACTGGGCGTCCTAAAACCCTTTGAATACAAAGCTCGACACAACGATAGTTACTGTTAGTATCATAAATCAGTCGCCGGAATGAGTCTGAAAGCAGTAAACCGCGAATGAAATCCTTAATCGCGAGCTGACCATTGCGAAGTTGAGACTCTAGATAAACCTGTCGATGAGCTGTAATAATTTGTTGCTCGTTGAAAATTTGCCGATAAGCTGCCCATATAATCTCATCCATCTCTGTACCAGTGGGTAGGTTATCCAAAGTGTACTGTATGGGATATTCATCTCCTGGCACATTAAATTCTTGAACTCGATGATTTTGGCTAGATAGTGGATAGTAAAGTAAAGGAATTGTCATTTCAGTTATCAGTTGTCAGTTGTCAGTTGTCAGTTATTAGTACCTCATGCAATAGGGAGGCTTGAAACACTAAATTTTCTTTTTTATTATTGGCGAGGTTTATTAAAGCGATATTGTAGGGGTGAATAGGTATTCTACCCATTGTATGACCAGCAAAGGAGTTATATAAGCCGAGAGAGTAGACAGTAGTGGAAATTTATTTTTTGACAAAGTATAGAACATCTGTTTCGCGAGAGCGAGGGCTCTGTTTCTCTTGATTGAAGTTTTATTCATCTGTTGGACAATAGTTAGAATTTTTTGACACCAGCCATTTAATATCTCCAGAAAGGAGATATGGAGAGAGTAGACAGTAGTGGAAATTTATTTTTTGACAAAGTATAGAACATCTGTTTCGCGAGAGCGAGGGCTCTGTTTCTCTTGATTGAAGTTTTATTCATCTGTTGGACAATAGTTAGAATTTTTTGACACCAGCCATTTAATATCTCCAGAAAGGAGATATGGAGAGAGTAGACAGTAGTGGAAATTTATTTTTTGACAAAGTAGGGATAGAACATCTGTTCCGCGAGAGCGAGGGCTTTGTTTCTCTTGATTGAAGTTTTATTCATCTGTTGGACAATAGTTAGAATTTTTTGACACCAGCCATTTAATATCTCTAGTAAGGGGGTATGGAGGGAGTAGACAGTAGTGGAAATTTATTTTTTGACAAAGTAGGGATAGAACATCTGTTTCGCGAGAGCGAGGGCTTTGTTTCTCTTGATTGAAGTTTTATTCATCTGTTGGACAATAGTTAGAATTTTTTGACACCAGCCATTTAATATCTCCAGAAAGGAGGTATGGAGAGAGTAGACAGTAGTGGAAATTTATTTTTTGACAAAGTAGGGATAGAACATCTGTTCCGCGAGAGCGAGGGCTTTGTTTCTCTTGATTGAAGTTTTATTCATCTGTTGGACAATAGTTAGAATTTTTTGACACCAGCCATTTAATATCTCTAGTAAGGGGGTATGGAGAGAGTAGACAGTAGTGGAAATTTATTTTTTGACAAAGTAGGGATAGAACATCTGTTCCGCGAGAGCGAGGGCTTTGTTTCTCTTGATTGAAGTTTTATTCATCTGTTGGACAATAGTTAGAATTTTTTGACACCAGCCATTTAATATCTCCAACAATAAAAAATTAAATCAATCCCATACGCAGAAATCATCTATTCTTTCCCCTTACTCCCTACTCCCTCTTTTCTGGAGACACCAAATGGGTTCTATACTACTCCGAAATCAACGAATTTCATATGACTTCTAATATCAAATGCTGGTAAGTAAGTCGAAAAATTTACAAGTCGGTACAATTGATACTTCGTGAGGGTTTGCTCACCAAATCCCTACCAATATGTTCAAACAATTCCTGTTCGCCCAATTTCCAATAGAATAAAGCAAGCAAAAATTACACCGCCTATTCCACCAATCAGGAAACCAGAAGTAAACAGACTCCAATCCCGATAAGTTTGCAGGTTTTCCGGCAAAACACCCACTGGCTTACCTGAACTTTGAAACACTGCTATCCCATAAACGAACAGACAGATACTTAAAATTACTACTAACCCAGATGCACTGCTAGCTCCAGCTAAAAGAGCTTGGTCGGTGTCGCGCAAAGGTCCCAGTTTAAGGAACGGCCCTAATAACAGGTATCCATGAGCCATGCCAATTTCCAGCCCCCGTGCGATGGGAGATAAACCTTTGCGATAAATAGGCAAGTTTCTCACCCAAGTTAGAGTTAGCTGACTGGAGTTAATTGGAGTTGCCAGGTTGCCCAACTGGGGGTCGTTTTGGAACGGCTGTACAATACCTGTGACTAGAGATTCGTTATTGAATTGAGTGTCTCCATAGAGGGCACCGGGATTGAACTTCATATTGCTGAAAACAAATCCACTGGCGATCGCTCTTGCTCTGAGACCATGCCAAAAGTGACCGGCTAGTAGCAGACAGGCAAAAATGAGTTGGAACAACATCAACCACGTCCGAGGAGTAATAGTTCCATCAACGTTAGTCACGCCCACGGGACCATAAAATGCTGAGGGATAAACTGTATCATTTACCCAGACAAAGTAGGCTGCAAAAAAGCCCATGTAAGCTAAAGCTGCCTGACTATAGGCAAGATAAGCCTCTCCCGACCAAACAAACAACCCTTTAGCCCATTTAGTAGGAGCAGTATTAATATGCCAGAGACCGCCCAAAATGCAGATTGCTCCAATCCATATATGACCGCCCACCACATCTTCTAGAGAGTTAACAGCAGCCATACCCTTTAATGTCCAGCCATCAGGAGTGATGCCTACCAGATAGCCGAAGATTCTCTGGGGGTTGAAAGTTGGTTCACTAATCACTCGTACATTGGCGATCGCCGGATCGTACAAACCACCAGCATACACAGCCTTGACTACTAACATCAATGCTCCAATCCCCAGTAGTACTAGATGAATACCAAGGATAGTAGTCATTTTGTTACCATCATTCCACTGATAGCCAAATCCTTTTTCATCCAGTTTGTCAGGTCCAAGTACGGCATGGTAAATTCCACCTGCTCCTAAAATTGCCGAACTAACTAGATGGATAACACCAATGGTAAAGAAAGGATAGGTGTCAATAATTTCCCCATTTGCGCCAACTCCTAAACCCAGAGCAGCCATGTGGGGCAGCAAAATCAGCCCTTGGTCGTAGATAGGTAAACTAGGGTCGAATCTAGATAACTCAAACAGAGTCATAGCACCCGCCCAAAGTACAATCAAGCCAGCATGAGCAATGTGCGCTCCTAATAACTTTCCAGATAGGTCAACAAAGCGAAAATTACCTGCCCACCAGGAATAGGGTTCTTGGGAATCACCAACATAGTTCGTAACATCAACATTATTATCTGTTGAAAAGCCTAAAAACCTTAATGGATTTGATTTAGTTACAGTCATTTCAGTTATCAGTTATCAGTTATCAGTTATCAGTTCCTCTGCTTGTTTGCGCAGCATTCCGTAGGAAAGCCAGAGGCTTAAAATACTGAATTGAATTTTCTCTTGGTCTATTGGATATGACGAGGTCTACTCGCCATCTCACCCTACGGGAAGTTCCGCTTTTTATCTCCTTGAAAGGGGAAGCTTGAGACCTTATTTTTTGGTCATAACTAACTTACCTGACCTCTTGTAGAAGTGATTACTCTGCCTTCAGTGAAACTATAGCCTGCTGCCCGTAAGGCGTGGAATATATGTCCTTGTAGGAAGAAAAAGCCTAACCAGAAGTGAGCATTGGCTAACCAGACTCTTGCAGTTAAGACTCCATCAGAACTAACAAACACGGGAAAGCGATCGAACACCAGTGTCAAAGTTGGTCCGAAAAATTCTGTAGGAAATACTAGAGAATTAACAGACACAAACAGTGTGGCTACAAATGCCATTAAGCTTACCGCGCCAATGCTATAAGATAGATAGGCTTCTCCTGACCATACAAATAAGCCCTTAGCCCAACCCAAAGGTGCGGTTTTCATATGCCAGAGACCACCCAAAATGCAGATAGCACCAATCCAAATATGACCGCCTACTACATCTTCTAAAGAGTTGACACCAGCTAGCCAAAAACGCCCTTCGGTACCAAACAAATAGCCGAAAATGGTTGTGGGATTCAGAGTAGGATTCGATATTATCCGTACATTCTGAATCGCTGGATCGTATAATCCGCCGAACGCCATCGCTTTCCCCACAAGCAAGAAAGCACCTATTCCCAACAATACTAAATGGATACCTAAGATAGTCGTCATTTTGCCTGGGTTATCCCAACTGTAACCAAAGAAGGAAAATTTGTCTTCTAGCTTGGATGGACCTCTCAGGGCGTGGAAGATACCTCCTGCTCCTAAAAAGGCTGAACTAATTAAATGCAGTACCCCTATTACAAAGTAGGGATAGGTATCAATTACACCACCTTCACCAACTCCAAATCCTAAACGAGCTAGATTTGGTAGCACAATTAATCCTTGTTCATACATTGGTAAAGAGGGGTCAAAATTTCCTACTTCAAATAAAGTAATAGCACCAGCCCAAAGTACAATCAAGCCAGCATGGGCTACATGAGCGCCCAATAACTTCCCCGATAGGTTTACAAGCCGAGCATTACCCGCTCGCCAAGGAATTTGCACATTATCATTAGTAGCGGTAGTCATCGCAATTGTTCTCCTTGTTAAATACGATCAAACTTATAGGTTTAACTACAAAGGTTAGGACTTATGGAACAGCTGAAACTAGGCTACACTAAGTAGCTATAGCAGAAGTCAGTAGGGGCAAATATTCATTGCGCAGCACGAACTAAATTTGAGAGGAGCGAGAATCTGTTAACCACCCTGGCAACTGCTATAACTTTTAACTTGCACATAGCCCTATACTTTCTGCTCATAAAGGTCTAATAGGTGTGACATTCTTAGGGATATATAGCAATTGAAGCAAAGGGCGCGGACATTTCTAAATTCTCAAAATGAGTCATAGATTATTTTTGACTTTTGCCTTTTGACTTTTGCCTTGCGCATAGCGCTCTGGCATATTTAGACATTATTTTTCGTAGACCTTTTCTAGACTAGACCTTGAGCTAGAACTTGTAAGTATCTGAGCACGCAGTGCTATAAAGTTAAAGAAGGTTCCATAAGATATGCCACGGGTAGCAGCACGCGATCGGTTGGCGTGCCATAAGTGTCCTACTAACGCCAGAAAACCTAACCCAGCATGAACGCTAGCGAGACTAACCCGCACATTGTCACCCCCAATAGGGCCGTAAAATACGCTAGGATATACAATCTCGTTGGTGGAGACGAAGACAGCCACGCTGAAGCCAGCGATCGCCAGTGCCCCCAAACTGTAAGACAAATAAGCCTCTCCTGACCAGATTAGTATCTTTTTTGCCCAACCCGTAGGCTTGGAAACAATGTGAAACAGACCGCCAACGATGCAAAGTAGGCTCACCCAGACATGACCACCGATGACATCTTCGAGATTATCTACGGCAGCCATACCAGTAATCGTCCAGCCATTAGGGCTAAAACCAAACAGATAGCCGAAAATTCTTGCAGGATCTAGGTTTGGCTGTACCAGTCGCACCTTTTCTATTAGTGGGTCATAAATACCACCTAAAGCTGTTGCTTTAATCACCAGTAATGCTGCTCCCAGTCCTAACAGCACTAGATGAATACCAAGAATTGTTGTCATCTTATTGCCGTCTTCCCAGTCGTAGCCAAAGCCTTTTGGATCAAGCTGTTTTGGCCCTAAAACGGCATGATAGATACCTCCTGCCCCCAAAACAGCAGAGCTAATTAGATGCAGCATACCGATAACGTAGTATGGATAGGTGTCGATCGCCTGCCCACCTGCTTCGATACCAATACCTAATGTTGCCAGATGGGGCAGTAAAATTAGCTTCTGCTCGTACATTGGTAAGCTGGGGTCAAAGTAGGATAACTCGAATAGAGTCATTGCACCTGCCCATAGCATAATCAAGCCAGCATGGGCTACATGGGCACCCAGTAATTGCCCAGATAGGTCTTTGAACCGGATATTGCCTCCTAGCAGGGGTGCGCCTTCCTCTTCAGTGGCCTCAAAAGACCAGCCTAGCGATCGCCATGCAGGTATCCAGAAAATTCCTCTGCTGTTACTTGTAGATTCAGGTGTTTCAACAGTCCTGCTGTCTTCATTGTCTAATGTTTGCATAGAAATTCTATCCTCAATCTGACGGATATCAGCTTAAGAAGGCTCAATAGTAGTCCTAAATAATTAGAAAAACATCCTAATAAGATAATCAAAAATTAAAATCAGATTCCTTTTACCTTAACCTGTTTTTTGTTTTAGGATACAGCAAAAATAGAACTACTATTTGAGTTGTATTATCAATAAGTTTATTTGAACATAAATAAGAAGTTTTATCAATAAGTGGGATGTAAATTTTTATTAAGAAGTATGAGTAAGGTACAATTCTATAACTATAGTGCTACGCATTAAGGTTAGGACATTTCTAAATCCTAAAACCCTTTATTAGTCTACTATTCCCTATTCCCTATTCCCTATTCCCTATTCCCTAGCGCGTAGCGCTATAAGATTAATTTCTGATATAGAAATCAGTAATCAAAAGTAGTGGTTAGGCAATTGGTAGTCAGCTTTTCAGTTCGCATAATCCACAAGAAACACTAAAATCAATTGCTCCATGCTTACAAATTTGCTTCTTTCACTTGCAGCATTCAAAGCAAACAAAGATCGCGCATACAGTGGAGGATAGCAAAAATGCAATCAATGCCATCCATGAACATTTGAAAGTCTCAAAGTATTACTGCTCTTAATCACTACCCAAATTTAGGCAAACTTATCAAATATTTACCGAAAAATTCAAGCTATAAAGTCTCTCCATTCATGGATAAAAAGTGGTCGTTTCGGCTAACTCCATATCCAATCTCCCCTTGAGAAGAAAAAATTCCTTTGAGCAAAATCCTCTTGTTTATAAAAATAGGTAATTATTAATTATTGGTATTGGTGAAATAAGGTATGAAATTCGTATCGAAGTAAGATTAATAGTAAGAAAAAAAGCTCTTTTAACTACTGACTACTGTACGAGCGATTCGCGAATCGCCCGTACTAAAAATCATACAATCATTCACCAACGCCTAATTATTAATTGTTGAAACTTCAACTACCTATACTTTTGATTTTCAAGCGTTCAGGTTTAATCTTGGTTGGTGACTTCCACAAGCGATCGCCCTGCACTAAAGTATGAACATTCCAATCATCAGAAGTTTTTGGATAATCACTACGATAATGTCCGCCTCTACTTTCAGCGCGGGATATACCACTTTTGAGAATTAAATAACCTAGATCCAAAAGATTAAGTGTTTCTGCTGTTATCCGCAATTGCTGTTCAGCATTTGTAGAATTTAATTCTATCATCTCATTAGGCAAGAGATTAGCTAAAAATTTAACTATATCTAAACTTGCCAAACTATCTCGCCAGCGATTAACTTGATATAGTGCCTGATTTAATAACTCTTCTTGACGAGAAATTCCTGCACTTTCCCACATTAAACTCGGTAACATTTGCCGGATCGTTTCTATCTGTTCCATTTCCCTATTCCAGTCAGAGTTTACCTGAGAGATATCAGAATCTGGTGCAACCAAATTTGGCTCAATTTCAATGCGAGATAGTTGAGCAGCAAATACTAAACATTCTAACAAAGAATTACTAGCTAAACGGTTTGCTCCGTGAACCCCTGTACTTGCTGTTTCTCCAATAGCATAAAGTCCACGAATAGAAGTTTGACTCATTAAGTCGCAAGCAACTCCCCCCATCCAATAATGAGCAGCAGGAGAAACTGGAATAGGTTCTTGAAAAACATCAATACCCCATTGTTGACAGACATTGATAATATTGGGAAAACGATAGCGAATACGGTCTCGGTCAATTGGTCGCAAATCTAAATATACATGAGCATGAGTGGGATCGCTAGAGGTTTTGTGCAAGTGATGGAAAATAGCTCGACTGACAACATCCCTGGGAGCTAACTCTCCAGCAGGATGATAGTCAAAGGCAAAACGGTAGCATTTTTCATCAACTAGATGCGCTCCCTCTCCTCTCACTGCTTCGCTAATCAAAAAATGAGGCGCTCCCGGTTTAGTTAAAGCAGTAGGATGAAATTGGAAAAATTCTAAGTCTCTTAAAACCGCTCCTGCACGCCAAGCTATTGCAACTCCATCGCCAGTGCTGACTTCTGGGTTAGTAGTTTGGGAAAATATTTGACCGCCTCCACCTGTTGCGAGAACAACTACAGAAGATTTTAACCACTGGATTTTACTTTTATGGAGAAGACTAATTCCTTGCACGTGTTTTTTTTGTGGAGTTAGCCATAAATTTAACGCTACTGCGTGGGAAATAACCTGAATGTTTGGACGTTCCAGAACTTTAGCTATGAGTGTATCGATAATAGCTCGACCTGTGGTATCTGCGGAATGAAGTACGCGGGGGTGGGAGTGAGCAGCTTCTAAAGTCATTGCCAGTTTTTCTCCTTTGCGGTCGAAGGCAACTCCCATTTCTACTAAATGGGCGATCGCCTCTGGAGCATTCTCCACCATAAATTTTACTGCTTCTTGGTCACACAAACCCACACCAGCTTTAAGGGTATCTTCTAGGTGTAAAAATGGATTATCCGATGGGTCAACAGCAGCAGCAATACCTCCCTGAGCATAGTTACTTGAACCCATGTTTATGGTATTTTTAGTAACTAAGGCGACTCGGAGGTGAGTAGGTAAACAAAGGGCAGCATAAAGTCCTGCTGCACCTGAGCCTACTACTATTACGTCAAAGTGGGGAGAAATACTTGGAGATTTTAATCTTGGCATTCGTAAAAGTATGTTTTGATATAGAATAACTTGGTGTACAATTTTGATGAGCAATCTCTCTGTCAGAGATGATTCAAGCAGACATAGCAGTTTGTGTCAAAGTTAAGTACATTACCCCACCTTGAAAGCAAGGCAAGATAAGGGAAACAAGAAAATTGACTACTAATAGATGAGTTTTAATTGCTATAGCATGATTTATCGCTATAATTACGACAATATCCCCCATATCCAAATTCAGGATGGGGTATAAAAAAAATGTTGCTCCCAACAGTTAAATATTAGAGATATTATAATTGATTTCTGCTTTTTTAGCTACTTTATTTTATACTTTTTTTCTTTTCTAAAATAATAGTCTCGATAAATTTAAGTTATATACCTGATCGTAGTTGAGTACAAATAAATTGCCATTACTAATTTAATTCAACCAAGGATGCTTGTGGCCATACTTAAAACAAAATGTATGTTATATAGAATCCGAGTAATTACCCTATGATTGAGGAGTCAGGAAGACCTATTCAGGAGAAAGGAAGGTATGAAGCGTGGGAATTATTTAGGGGTATTCCATGGAAAGTTTATGTTAAGTGTAGGTAGTTTGTGATAACCATATAAGCGGAATTCATATTTGATCAAATCTGCTGGCTTTGGATTGATATAATTTATACCAGAAACCTGTCTAGAAACCGGGTTTATATTAAATACGCCACAATAGCGACATATTCTCATACAAACCCGGTTTCTGTGCGGTTTGATCGCAGGGATACTAACAGATTTGATCTTACAGAAAAGAGACGTTGAATTCAACGTCTCTTTTCTTATTGTTGATTTTAAATATTTGGAGATGTCTATTAAAATCAATTTATGGAAATCTCTTCAACAATTAATAATTAATAATTATTAATTATTACCTCTCCTTGAAAACGGATAGGATTGACTAATCATGAAAATTTTTTCTTGTTTCTCCTTGCTCATGAGAGGCTTTATACCTTAATTATTCGGTAATACTTCACCCACAAATACTAAAATTTTTTCCTAATGGGTTGCTGACTTTCAATGAGTAAAAGTCTACATCAAGCATTTATTAACCCCATCTGACGCTCCCATTTACCTTTGATGGTCTGATAGTCATTGTAATATTCTTCTGGATTAAATCCTGGCAAAATTTCATAAACATCTATTTCTTGCCATAGAGGTTGTAAACTTTCAATGA
This sequence comes from Okeania sp. SIO2F4, assembly GCF_010672385.1. Taxonomy (GTDB): domain Bacteria; phylum Cyanobacteriota; class Cyanobacteriia; order Cyanobacteriales; family Microcoleaceae; genus Trichodesmium. The sequence goes on along the minus strand of NZ_JAAHGT010000120.1, from coordinate 4,178 downwards.
CTGGCATAGATTGAGCCACAATTTTTTCGGGTTTTAACCAATATTGTTTTTCTTCAACTGTTACATTAGGACGCAACTTATTTTCATTACCCGTATCTGTGGTACTAACATTAATAAAACGTCCCCGAATTAATCCTTTCCAGTCAGAAGACTTAGCTAAGTCTTTAATGTATTTGCGTAAAGTATCTTTGGCATAAGTATAAGACCGCCAAAACGGGATTTTGTATTTATCACTAATGGAACCAAAACCACAAAGGGCGAGGGTTATTTTCCGCCCACCCTGATGTTCTTGATTAAGTTTTTTAACTAAAGGGTTGACGACATTCACAAAAGTATGGTAATTTGATGATAATACTTCATTATCTACCTTGTGCCGATTGTAGTTGAGGTGGGGTAGATACTCTAGGTCTTCATATTTGAATTTACCTACACCATGCACCAAGATTAAATCAGAAACTTCACTTAAATCTAATTGTTCGATCGCTTCCCTTGTCCCCTTCTCATCCAAAAGATCGACTTTAAATTGAATCACTTCAGTGGTTTCTAGCTTGCTTCTGGAAAGAGCTACACATTTTGTATTTTTCTGTTGTACAAAATGTTTGACATAGCAAGCTCCCACAGCACCACTTGCACCCGTTACTATTGCCATTCGAGTGTTCATAAATTTTTTTTCCTCTATTTTCGTATGTTGCTGTTTTTAGGGAGGTTATCCTGATTTTCTCAACAGAAATTCTAATTCTGCTGCCTTCTTGAAAAAAAGCAGCAGTTGAGTTTAGGTAAGAAAATTCAATATTTTCAATTTAAAAGTTAATTAGCCTCTAGGTTGATAGTAGAAGCAATGAATGCACCACGTTCGGCCATTGTATATAACCCTACATGGTGAGATACTTTCTGTGGATGAATAGCAGTTTTAGGTAAACCCTGTTCTGCTGCCATTTCTGCTGTCAGATCAAAGGTAGCACAACCTTTATCATATACAGCTATATCTTTTAAAGTTGGTGCTAAACCATGATTACGAACCGACAGAATAGTTACAACAAAATCCATCACACAGATATCAGTACAAATTCCTACCACAACTATGGCTTCAAGTTTGTATTCATTTATCCAATTTAACAATACATTACGTTGGGTATCAACGTCAATAGAACCTATAAATCCATTAATACAATCCTTGGGAACTAATGTTGCGAGGGGGTTATCGTGTAACCATTTCAGTTCAGGAACAAGTTCTTCTTCTCCTGTTCCCTTTTCGCAATGAGGGGGATAAGGAGGTTCTGGTTTCCCTGGTTCGTGGGTATCTAGGAAGGCTAAAACTGGCCAACCTCGTTCAACAAAAGTTCTGGCTAGGCGATCGCTTTCCGAGACCATTGTGGCAATTTGTTCATCTGGTTCTTGGGGAGCTAATGGCCCAAAGCCAACTGTGCAAAAACCATTAAGTACATCTACTACAACTAATCCGGTGGGGCGATCGCCAACGACATAAGGTTGTGGGTCAACGGGTAAAGCAGCTTGAACAGTTGCTAAGGCAGTATCAGGAGTAGCTAGAGTTGTTGTCATATTTATCTTAATCCTTGTTTTTTCAAGATATTTTCAGCCCAAATTGAATCATTTTTTGATAAAGCAGGAATAATTTTTTGTTGGTAGTCAATTATTAAATCATAGCGTCCCTGGTCATAAACTTGGTGTAAAATACTTTGTAAATCTAGAGTAATTTCTGAATCTTCTGGAAGTAGAGGCAAAGTAAAAACAGGAATCATATCTTGAATGTTAAAAGCATAGAGATATGCTTGAGGACGTTGATTACTAGGACTAACTAAAATGCAATAGTCACGTTTTATATTTTGATTTAAAGTAATCATTGAATTACCTTGACGTAGCAAATCTATTTCTACAAAATTTGTGTAGCTACTTAAAATATGCTGACGTTTTTTTTCGTATTTTATCCGACCTTCTCCTGCATTTTTATTGATAGGGGAAAGAATTCCAATAGCCGTAACAACTTCTCCCTTAGCGAATTATTAATAATTAATAATTATTAATTAAATAATTCAGCTTACTCTGCCTCCCCCCATAGGGGAAAAAAGCGGTCGAGAGATGCTGAGGAAACCTAGCCATATCTAATCTCCCCTTGAGAAGAAACAGTATTTCCTTGTATTCAATTCCGTAACGGTTTCAACCTTCTTGTAATTATCCATTATCCATTATTCATTATCCATTAATGAACAACTCTCCTAACTTCTAGATATCCTTGTTTAATCGTTTCTGTAAGAGCAAGTTCTATGGTTAAAGGTTGGGTAGAAGGCACTGCAACAGTTACATTATACTCAGGAGATTTGATAGTATTTTCAGAACTTTTAGCAATTATATTATCAGGAATACCAATAAGTGTAGACTTTTCTCCACTGGTTTCATAGATTCGCACTTCCACCGCAACTACATATTTAGGAGCTAACTGTTGGTTTAATAAACGAGCAATTTCCGTAATTAGCCAATGATGTACACTTGACCAATAAGCTGAAATTTATAAATAGGGATTCATTCCAGGGAAGGGTGAGGGCATTTTCAACAATTAATAATTAATAATTAACAAATACATCTCCTTGAAAAGAAGAGGATTGAATCAAAGGAATTTTTTTTCTTATTTACCCTTTAAAGGAGAGGCTTTAAACCTTAATTATTCTGTGATTTATACTTAACTGCAAAGTTTAGTCATAAAAGTATTTTACACCAATTGTATAAAAAAATTCAACAAAAATAACTTTGAAGGTGCTGGAAATGTTAATAGTGTTCATTATACTTTTAGTAGTAAAGCGCGAAAACCAGCTTGAATGAAATGGCGATCGGCAGTCACAGCATTAATTAAACTCTCCTTTTATATTACAACGAACGAAATACAATCTACCAATCCCCAGGATTTATCCAAACGAGATTCATAGAGATTTAAACCTTGCTGAAAAAGTTCTGAAGTCACATTAACTACTTGGATATTATTTGTTTGATAACATTGTTTAATAAACCCTGCTACTTGAGCGTGATTCAAAAAACTTAAAGCATTTCCTACTTCCATCAAAATTGCTTCAGTCAACCAAACTTCATTCGCACTTATAACACGAGATAATACTTTTCTGGCTTGGGAATAATATTCATTGCGGGGATTAAGTATTGCTTGAATAAAAACAGTATCTAAAAACAACCTATCTTTACTCATTGCTTAAATTGTGTTTAGGAGTGGCATATAAATAATAGTCATGTTGTATTGACCAATCTTCCGGTGCTTCAAAAGTACCTGCTAAACTCTCCAAAATATCCCAAGCATTTTCTTTTGGAGTATCAGGTAATTTTTCCTCAGAAATAATCTGGATTCGATTGCTGCCACGATTTGTCTCTACCTTGATTTTTTTTACCTGATGTAAACCTACCTTGACTATATACCTGGACAAAATTAATTTAACAATTAGTGGAGGTAGGCAAAAGGGAACAGGAGAAAAACAATAACTTCTTCCTTAAAAGTTCGAGCTAGGCGATCGCTTTCTGAGACCATTGTAGCAATTTGTTCGTCAGGCTCTTGGGGTGCTAATGGGCCAAAACCAACTGTGCAAAAACCATTAAGTACATCTACTACAACTAATCCGGTGGGGCGGTTTCCTACAGTATAGGGTTGTGGATCGATAGGTAAAGCAGCTTCAATTGCTGCTAATATGGAATTGGGAGTAGTTAGGGTAGTTATCATCGTTCTTTTTAGGTTGTTTAAGAGCTGATTTATTAACTTAGTTAAAAGTCTTACATCACCTAGCTTTGAGGAATTTAGCAACGACAGGATAATAACTCGCCAAACCTAACTATAGCGAGAAATTCAGCCTCTTAATATTTACTTTATAAATCAGCTCTAATATATGGATAATTTAATAGTAACTGGTTCTAAATACAAGTAATTTGCGACTTATTAACATAACAGTTTTATTGCGGTGAGCAGTTACAATATAAAATTATCAACAAAGAGAAAAAACATGAGAAAAGTATTAGCTTTATGGACAACGTTTCGCTCCACCTCCACTGCTTTTGAAAATATGATGTGCAAAAGAGGTGATTTTCTCGTCTTTCACGAACCTTTTTCGTTATCTTACTACAAGTCCCCAGAGCGTCGCAATACTAATCGTTATCCAGATATAGAACTA
>NZ_JAAHGT010000012.1 GCF_010672385.1 Okeania sp. SIO2F4 | reverse complement strand
AGACATCCTTAAAACTTTAAGGTTTAGCGATCGCCTAATTTATGAAAAATACAGCTCATACAGTTACTGTTATATTACATTGCAAATATCTATGTAACATGTAAAGATGCCAGCGCTCATTGCTATACTTGTAAAAAATATAGAAATATATAAAAACTCTGAAAATCTTATCCGTGTTGCCTAATATAAACAGGACTTACGCACGAGGTACGAAAAACTAGGATTTGAGATTGCTTAAGAGTCGGTCGCAATGACGAAAATACATTGTACTGCGTAAGTCCTAATAAATATAATAAAGCCACCTCCAAAACTGGAAGTGACTCAAACACAATACACACTTTTTACACAAACAAATTGGAGAGGGAACAATATCAAGATTGTCCCCAATCTCAAAAAACTTAGTAATCGAAATCGCCACCACCCATACCAGCGCCAGCAGCAGCACCTTCCTTCGGTTCAGGTTTATCAACAACAATACACTCAGTTGTTAACACCATACCAGCAATAGAAGCAGCGTTTTGTAGAGCAGAACGAGTTACCTTAGCAGGGTCAACAATACCAGCTTCAAACATATCAACAAACTCATTGGTTGCTGCATTAAAACCAGTATTAAAATCTTTCTCTTTCACGCGCTCAGAAATTACCGCACCATTTTGACCAGCATTTTCAGCAATGCGCTTCAGTGGAGCTAGTAGCGCACGACTAACAATTAAAGCACCAGTCAACTCTTCAGCTTTTAAGTTCTCATTTGCCCAATTTTCTAAGTCAGGAGCTAAATGAGCTAAAGTTGTACCACCACCAGGAACAATACCTTCTTCCACAGCAGCTTTAGTTGCATTAATAGCATCTTCCAAACGTAACTTGCGGTCTTTCATTTCAGTTTCAGTAGCAGCACCAACTTTCACAACTGCTACACCACCAGCTAACTTAGCCAAACGCTCTTGTAACTTTTCTTTGTCGTAGGAAGAGTCAGTTTCATCCATTTGACGGCGAATTTGTTCGCAACGTGCTTTAACTTCTTTTTCGTTACCTTCAGCAACAATAGTAGTGTTGTCTTTAGTGATAGTGATACGACGTGCTTTACCAAGCATATCTAGCTTAGTGCTTTCTAATTTCAAACCAGCATCTTCAGTAATAACTTGACCACCAGTTAATACCGCGATATCTTCTAACATAGCTTTACGGCGATCGCCAAAACCAGGAGCTTTCACAGCAGCAACATTCAATACACCCCGCAAACGGTTAACAACCAAAGTTGCTAAAGCTTCTTTCTCAATGTCTTCAGCTAAAATTAATAAGGGTTTGCCAGAACGAGCTACTTGTTCTAATACTGGTACTAAATCTTGTACTAAAGCGATTTTCTTATCAGTAATTAGAATTTGAGGTTCGTCTAGAACAGCTTCCATCCGCTCCATATCTGTTGCGAAGTAAGGAGAGATGTAACCCTTATCGAAACGCATACCTTCAGTGATTTCCAACTCAGTCTGCATAGACTTTCCTTCTTCTAAGGAAATCACACCTTCCTTACCCACCTTATCCATTGCTTGGGCAATCATTTGACCTACTTCTTCATCATTACCAGCAGAAATAGCACCAACTTGAGCGATCGCCTTAGAATCTTCAATTTGACGAGCGTGAGCTGCAATTTTTTCTACTAGGAAACCTGCAGCTTTATCAACACCACGTTTGATAGCTATAGGGTTAGCACCAGCAGCAACGTTGCGTAGACCTTCTTTAACAATTGCATGAGCTAAAACAGTTGCAGTGGTTGTACCGTCACCTGCTGCATCATTAGTTTTAGAAGCTGCTTGACGAATTAGGGAAACACCAGTATTTTCTACATGGTCTTCTAGTTCAATTTCTTTAGCAATAGTAACACCATCATTAACAATTTGAGGTGCGCCGAATTTTTTCTCTAAAACAACGTTGCGACCTTTGGGACCAAGAGTTACTGCTACAGACTCAGCGAGGATATCCATGCCTTTTTCTAAGGCGCGACGAGCATTTTCGTTGTAAATAATACGTTTAGCCATAGTTGTAATTTCTATTGATTAGTAATTGTGGATGTTTATTTTTTTGTGTTGAGAATTTAGTTGTTTTAGCACTTTAGCAAACATCAAATATGAAGAAAAAGTTTGCTAGTGCTATAGAACAACTTCTTTAAACCTGCTGTACAATACCTACTTAAGCGCTGGGTATTAGTTAACTATTGCGAGGATATCTTTTTCAGCAAGTAGGACGTATTCGTCGCCACCAAGTTTTATATCAGTTCCAGCATATTTAGAGTATAGAACTTTATCTCCTACTTTGACTTCCATTTCTGCGCGGGAACCATCATCGTTACGTTTACCAGGACCAGCTGAGACAACTTCTCCTACTTGAGGTTTTTCTTTTGCACTATCAGGTAGAAGAATGCCACCTGCTGTTTTTTCTTCAGATTCGCTGACTTTGACGAATACACGTTCGCCCAAGGGTTTAACAGTAGAAACACTCAGTGTTACGGCTGCCATTACATTACCTCCAGATAAATTTTATTGTTGTTGAGAGCCGATACTATTTTGCTAACATTTGTTAACAATGCACAGTAGAACATTATCTACTGAGGGGGTATCTCCCAATGTCTACAAGAAAATCTTGTAAACGCTTTGTACGGACTAAGTATGCTTAGTCCCTTCTGTCGCCTTGGTTGTCGGCGGTCGCAGAAGTTAACACATTGCTTGACCAGTCGCTTCAGTAACTTATCAGGAATTCAGCCCCAAGCGTGGTCTGGCGCAAGCACTCCTACAAGTTAAAGTGAGAATTTAACTTCATTTGATTTTTTAGCACTCTCACCATCTGAGTGCTAATGTAGCTGAATAAGAGTTGCGATCGCAACTAACTAAACTGTACGGGTTCCCGAACTGAGGATTTGGGTATTTACCAAAAGTCAAAATATAAGGGTCAAAAGTTTATAGTAGTACATTTTTTAGTTAGGACAATAAACTTGGGTTCAAGAGCCACAGAGAGACGTCCTAATATTAATGGGTAACCTTATAGTATAGCGTTTCTCAAGTTACTGAGGTAAAGTTGTTTTTCTTCTTTTCTATTTTTCTACTCCCTGTTTCTCGAATTATTACTCTCCAGCAGTAACTACACCGAATCAGTTAATAGAAAATCAGATTAATCATGGTATTGAAAAGAGTAATCTCAGTTCTGAAGTGAGGGAAGAGATACAAAAAATTCTCCAAGATGGTTTAAAAATTGGGATGGAATATGCAGATAAACGTAGATATAAAACTGGTTCATGGAACAGTTGCGGAAAGATAGAGAATGAAGGGGAAAAAGAAATAATTAGTGCCGTAGAAAATTGTTTGGCTGAACATCAAAATGATTATGTTCGTTTAATTGGAATTGATAGAAATATTAAACGACGGATGGTGGAGAAAATTATTCATAGACCAAAGATGTAATGTAGAGATCGCTCTAAGATTCTAGAATATCTATAAAAATCAGAAATCTAGTCAATATAATTTGATAGGTTAGGTGAGAATAATTATGAGGTAAGCATTCAGCTATCAGCTTCTGAGATACATCTATAAAAATTTCCTACCACAAATTATATGGGTTAACAACTTATATTTGTAGTTGAAAATGTCACAGAAATTAAAATAAGGTTGGCTTGATTCATTTATTAAAAAGCTAGAAGCTGACTGCTGACTGCTAATAGCTGAATGCTTAGATTATGAGTAGAATCTCATAGTTATTTTCAGAACCTAAAAATACCTGATATTTGAGGAATTTTTTCAGATTACTTTTGATATTCCAGAAATTTCATGAAGGATTTTCTCTTAATTTCCTAAAAGACAAAGTTAAATTATCCAGGCTATATTTTTTTGATTTATGGAAGATTACCAAGCAGCTTTTATAGAACGCTATTATGATACAGAAATGTTAGATAAATCGGGAAGAAAAATTGGAGCTATGCACTTTGGAGGTGTAACTATTGAGTGTTTATTAAAAGGAATGATTTTTGCTACTTTACCAAACAGTGCGAGTAAAGAATGGAAAACAGATAATAATAATCCAGGACATACTTTTACTAATCCAGGACATAGCTATACAGAAGCATTAAAAAGGCATAATAAACTTAAATCTAGAATTGATAAACTTCCCCAAGTACGAAAATGGTTGGATGAAATTGAGAACCCCATCGGTCAACATTTCATAGATATACGTTATTCTAGTATTGAAGTTAATAATGAAAATTATAAAAGCTGGTTCAACACATATCAAAAGCTGATTAAATGGCTACAAAAACAAGCCACTAAACTTTAAGGAGTTTAAAATGCAAGAAAACTGGCAAGTATTACTAAAGCAGAATATCCAAAACCAATACATTCAAAACTCTCAAGAATGGGTTGATGTAAATATTTCCACATCAGGTTTGCTAAATTTAACTTTAGTTAGCAATAGCTTTGTTGGTGTATCTATTCCTCAGCGGAAAGAAGAAATTTCCAACCTATTAAAATCTCAGTTGCCTCATTTATCTCCTGGGTTTCTTTCTTTATATACACCTCAAGAAGCTGAATCATTAAATATTTCACCTCCACAAATTTCTGATACATTCTCATTAGTAACTTGGCAAGATTTAGCTATCCAAGCAGCAAACCCACAAAATCAACTTCAACTACCCCAGCAAGAACCCAGCATACCCAGAACAGTAACATTTTATTCTTTTAAAGGAGGAGTAGGTCGGACTACTGCATTAACTCATGTAGCCTCAATTTTAGCAATGCGAGGACGTAAAGTTGTAGCTGTAGATTTAGATTTAGAAGCACCTGGATTAAGTACAGCATTTAACCTTAAAGAACAGCCAGAATATGGAATTGTTGATTATTTTTACGAACGTTCTTATTTACCAGAAGGAATAGACCCCAATATTTTAATTACAGACATATTTAGTGAAGTGAGAATACCTAACGCCACAGGGAGATTATTTGTAGTTCCTGCTGGATATCTTAGTCTTGATTATGTGTCTAAAGTTGACGATCTTTATGCCACAACTGTTATAGATGGAGACAAAAATCTTTGGTCTATTTTTAAGCAGGAAATTCAAGAACAATTAAAACCAGATATTCTCTTAATTGACTCCAGAACTGGGATTAATCAATGGGGTGCTTTATCTTTAATTCAAGCTGCTGATGAAGCAATTATTTTTCTTTTCCCTAACGAACAAAATAAACAGGGAATAGAATTACTACTCGAATCTCTTCAAAGTCTGAAAAATTTATCCATTAATTTTGTTTTTTCTCCTGTACCTGATGTGACAAAGACTGGTTTAGATAAAGTCCAAAAAATTTGGAAGTTATTGCTTGAAAAAATTAAAAATGGAACAGATGAAAATTATGATACTGATGAAGAGGATTCAAATACAAATAATGAGCAACCAGAAAATGATGAATTATTGGTAGTTCCTTACCTTGTACCAATTGCCTTAGCTGATAGCTATCCCATACCAGAAATACAAGATTACTATAGTAAAATTGCTAATCTCATCGATCAAAAAAATGATGAAATTAAACGTAGTAGTGTTTTAAACATTGTTGAACAAAGATGGGAAATTATTGAAAGTCTAGAGTTTCCTGAAGTAAATGCAGCCGATCAGAAGCAAGATTTAAGCTTATTGTTTCAGCGCACTACTGATTTTGAAAAATTTTTAGATGATACAACTTGCCTAATTCGAGGAAAAAAAGGAACAGGTAAAACTGCACTATATTGGTTATTTTTAAAACATCAAGAACTGGCTCAAAAATTAGCTCGCGGACGGTTAGATAATACTGTATTTTTATCAGGACATGGTAGATTTCAAGAAAGTAGACCTACCCGTGAAGAATTTCAAATTCTTCATCGAACTTTGCAGGAAAAGAATGGAACATGGGAAGCTTTTTGGAGAGCTTATTTACTATTTAGGTGTTATCAGGAAGAATTACTGAAATTTCCGAGAGGTAATAAAGGTAAAGGGGGAAAGTTTAGTGAGCTGAAAAAAATAATTAATAATTTACCAAAAGATACATGGCAGTCCGAATCAACTGAAGCTTTATTAGAATTATCTACTAACTCTCAACTCATACTTACAGTGAAAGATGCAGTAAATATTATTCTTAATCAAGAGGCAAAAGAAAAGTCTCAAAAATTATGGTTTCTTTACGATGATTTAGATGAAGATTTTTCGGAAGCAAGAGAATTAAGAGAACAAGCATTAACTGGATTATTTCAATTCGTTCAGTCTTGTGATGCAAGTAGACTAACAGAAATTAGATTTAAAATTTTCTTGAGAGAAGATATTTGGAATCGTTTAAATTTTGATAATAAAAGTCATTTTACTGGAAGGGATATTATTTTACAGTGGAATCAAATAGACTTTTTACGTTTAGCGCTTCGTCAAGCAATACAATCTCAAGATTTCAAAAATTTAGTTGATCGAGTTTCTCCTGTTGCTGTTGAAAGTATAGATATAGCGAATGAAGAAGAGCTTGATAAAGCATTAGAATTACTTTGGGGAAGTCGTCGTCGAGGAGGAAACAGAGCGAAAAAAGTATCTCGATGGGTTTATGAACGATTAACAGACTCAAGTGGCACGACTTTTCCTCGGAGTTTAAGTATATTACTTAAAGGAGCAAAAGAACAAGAATTAACTTACAGAGGAAAATCATCAACTAAAATTCGTACAGAGCGTCTACTCCAAGGAAAATCTCTAGAATTTGGGTTGAAAGAAGCATCAAAAAAGCGATGTCAAGAAATTAAAGAGGAATATCCCGATCTAATTAATTTATTTGATTCTCTTAAGGGAAAATTAGCTTTTTTAACAAAAGAAGAATTACAAGAAATATGGCAGAACTTACCAGAGAAAATTCTTGAAAATTTTGAAGACTTTGTTTCTTTGATGAGGGAAATAGGAATTATTGAATTTCGGGAAAAAGAAGAACGCTATAAATTTGCAGATATATATGTTTATGGTTTTGAAATGATTCGTCAAGGTACGGTATAGAAATTTATATCTGCCAAATTTGCATAAGTCTTATTGGTGAATTATCTCAATTTGTGCTGAGAAAAGGAAACTCATTACAAATATCCCACCGCTTACCATTATGAATTAATAAAGTTAACTGAGAAGCTGTAAATTCAAAGTGAAGCGATCGCTCCCGAAATTCTAACCAAGCTGTTCTAAAATTCTGTTTACTTAAGTCTCGAAAAGCTACAGTAACATGAGGAGAAAAAGGGCGAATTTTAGAAGGAGGGTGTACAATTCCCAAAGTAGTTTCTGTAAATCCAATTAAGTCTTGTTGTATTTTTAATAGTTCTGGAGTTTTGACAACATTAACATAGATAACGCGGGGTGGAAAAGCAGAAAAACCAGACAAAGTAATCGGAAAAGTAGAACATTTTTGAGCAAAAGTCTCTAACGACTCCTGTAGAAGAGTTAAATTTTCAGTCGGCCACTTAAAAGGAGGTTGTAAAGTAATATGAGGCACAGACTTTAAAGCATGACTGCTATTATATTCTCTAGCAAAATATTCTTTAATTTCCGTAACTTGGTTTTGAATATTTTCAGGTGGCACAATAGCCACAAATAATAAACGTTTTGATAGACCCATAAAATTAAAATTCAAAAAATAAAATGCCTTGGTTTGCCAAAATAGAAAAAGGTATAGTCGAAAAATCTATATTTGACCAGTATGTACCAGACCATATAGCTTATGTCCAAGAATTAAATGCTAAAGGACATAAAGCCAAAAGTGGTTACTGGGGAAAACTGGGAGGAGGAATGTTACTATTTGAGGCTGCATCTATGGCAGAAGCAGAAAAAATAGTAGCTGAAGACCCCCTTATTAAAAATAATTGTGTCACTTATGAAATTTATCAGTGGTGTATAGTTGCAGAATAAAAATTTGTGTTATAGTAATAAGTGATTCGGACCAGCGCGACTAGAACGCCTAAACCTTGTCAGGACCGGAAGGTAGCAGCAACACGGGATGCTTGTAGTAGGCGTTGACTCCGGGTCACCCAATTTAAAGGAGCCAGGATATATTTTTTATGGATAATTTCGGAGGAATTATTCAAAGGGCAGTTTATCTAGGAGTAGGATTAGCCTCTTATGCAGGTGAGAAAGCTAACCAGAAATTGGCAGAACTAAGGACAGAAACCCAAAAACTGGCAGATGAAATGGTTAAGCGTGGTGAAATGACTACAGAAGAAGGTCGTAGATTTGTGGAAGACATGATGAGTAAAGCCATGCAGCAGGCACCTGTAGATTCATCTCCAGAAACAAGACCTAATGAACCACGTCGTATAGAGATTCTTTCCGAGGATGACAATTCATCAGATTCAAATTCTACAGAAGTAGATGAAATGCGCCAAGAAGTACATAAGTTACAAGAAGAATTACGTCGGCTACAAAAAGACTAAATCTATATCCAAAAATTATGGCAAGATTTAAGGAATTTCAATAATTATAGTAGTTTTACAGGAAAGCAGAGATAGATAATAATGGAAGACTGGTCAAAAAACTTCTTTGAAGTAATGGAAACTGCCGTGTTGGAGGTAGAAAATTTTTTCAATGAAATGGCAGAAGAAATTTCAGAAGTTTTTGATGAGTGGGGAAAACTATCTGAGGAAATTACTGAAGAAATACAGATTAATATTATTGCCGAAATAGATGAGTATCTAAATGATTTAATTGAGCCAATAATTGAAGTCTATTTAGACTTTGATGTTGAGACACAGGAAGAAGATATAGACTACTATTTTGTCGATCATGTAGAACCTACAGTAGAAAAACATCCAGCGTGTAGAGGATGTACTCATTATCATGGTCAAGTTTATGGAGGAAATCTATTAGTTTGTGGAATGCACCCTTATGGTGTAGAAGATGAAAGTTGTCCAGACTGGGAATCATACTAATAGTAGCTTTAAGTAAACCAAAAATAAGACAGCTCTCTTCAGTTATCAGTTATCAGTTATCAGTTATCAGTTATCAGTACGGACCACTAAAGTTTATTTTTTTCATCCCCTTAAAAATAAAGGCTATTCACCTTATTTTTTGGTCATAAATACTTCAAGCTATTAGAGTTAAAACTTCATTATTAATTTGCTTATAAGTATTGAACAAGATTTTTTTGAGTATTGGAGTCACCTTCTTCAGTTATCAGTTATAGCGCTCCTAACATTTCCAGTAAATTTCATAGTAGTCATGACCCTGGATAACTTCTAAATTCTAAATTCTTACAGGATAGTCAAATTATGAGTGAAGTAAATTCAGGAACCCTTTACATAGTTGGTACACCAATAGGCAATCTAGAAGACACAACATTTAGAGCAGTTCAAATATTACAAAAAGTAGACTTAATAGCAGCAGAAGATACTCGCCACACGGGAAAATTATTACAACATTTTCAAATCCAAACCCCACAATTAAGTTACCATCAACATAACGAACAAAGTCGCATACCCGAATTAATAGAAGAACTAAATCAAGGAAAAACTATAGCTCTAGTAACCGATGCAGGAATGCCAGGAATATCCGATCCTGGATATGAATTAGTAAAATCTTGTGTCGAAGCAAATATTTCTGTAGTACCAATACCAGGAATTACTGCTAGTATTACAGCATTAAGCGCCTCCGGACTGCCAACCAACAAATTTATATTTATTGGTTTTTTACCCACCAAAATTAAACTACGGGAAGAACAACTAGAAAAATTATCTAACTCATTAGAAACCATAGTTTTATATGAGTCTCCTTATAGACTATTACAAACTCTAGAAGATTTAGACAAAATATTAGGTAAAGATAGAAAAATAGTTTTGGCAAGGGAACTAACAAAACTCCACGAAGAATTTTGGCGCGGTACTGTTGGGCAAGCAATTTTTCATTATCAAAATAATCAACCAAAAGGAGAATTTACTATTGTTATTGCAGGTGCTGAACCAGAATTACCTGTATTATCAGAAGATACTATTAAACAGGAATTACAAGAACTTTTTGCCCAAGGAATTTCCCGCTCCCAAGCTAGTCGCCAACTTGCACAAAAAATTAACCTATCCCGTCGCAAGATATATCAAATAGCTCTAAAAATATAGTTATTCGGATTAAGTTTTATTAGGGAGTAGTTGAAGAGCAATGTTTTTAAGGATTTAGGAAAAGAATGCTGTTTTCCCTTATTTATCGTTGTCCAATTCCCCCAAACCTATTCCCTTTTTAATAACACTTGGTTTTTACATCCCAGATAAAAACGCTATATTAAGATTGTTGAAGCGATCGCTCACCATTTCCACTAGCACCTGACTGAGATGAAATTCGCGCTTATCAGGAAATAATATAGCGTTTCTCAAACTAATGAGGTACACCTATCTTTATTTCGATTCTATTCCATTCCCTATTCCATGTTCCCAGTTAAGTGTTCCCTAAAACCTAGATTTTGTACCTTACCAGTATGGAAATTGTTATATTAGTTATTAATTGCCAATTTACCCAAACATTATTCGACGCCAGAAAAATGAGACAGAAGTAGAGTTAAAAATGTCTTATGCTCCAGAAAGATATAATCAAACTTGGCTAAATCAACAAATAGCTATTGCCGAATATTTAGACACCTTAAGCGAACTATCCGCAAGATTAGATAGTTTACAAGAATTTGCTGCTTTGTGTGAAAGTCAAGGTGTTAAAAGTAGTAAGGAAATTTTAGAAATTTTACCTAAGAATCTTCAACCAGAATTATATATATATTTTGTCTGCTTCAGGAGGTTATTAATAGATATATAGCGTTTCCCAAGCTCGTGAGGTACAGTTATCTTTATTGTTTTATTCCCTGTTCCCAGTTAAGTGTTCCCAGTTAAGTGTTCCCTAAAACCTAGAATTTTGTACCTCACGCTTTTTGGGAATTGCTATAGANTGAATTGTCCACTAATTTTTCTATACTTAGTTTGCCCAAAATACTAACTTTTTGAGCATGAAGAGTTGAAAACCTCGCATAACAATGGGAATCAAAAAAGGCTCAAGTCTTTACCTATAAATGCTTTGATAATTAATCAGCAAGCCCTATTTAGTATAATAAAATTTCCAGATAATCAGCGATCAAAAAACTTTATTCTTCTCCTCCTCCTTATACCTTCCTTCTCTCCTCTCCTAATATCATTTTGAAAAAAGAATATTATGAATAATCAGGAGAGTTGAAAAAATTTATCGGAAAATTCCCTTTGATTAATAGAGATAAGCAAATGGCTAATAAATATTATTTAACCTACTCATTCTGCCTTCTGAATTCTGACCCCAATAAATCAATAGCCTCAATATTTGTAACAAACATTTATCAAATTTGTGTAACACCTTTTTTCAAAATATGTAGCAAAAATAAACCTGATTTTATCTGAGGTGGGTAAATCTTTTTCGGAGTATCGCCGTTTACCGAATGATTAAGGTTTAAAGACTCTCCTTTTAAAGAGAAAAAATAAAAAAATCATTTTTCTCAATTTTCTCCTTAAAAGAACAGATAATTATTAATTATTAATTGTTAATTATTAATTATTGAACCACCCTACAACTAAACTTTTTTTAGTAAACTTTAATCCCTACCTAACAGACTTACCAATAAAGCTTTTTGAGCGTGCATTCGATTTTCTGCTTGATCCCAAACCCGCGATCGCTCTCCTTCTATAACTCCATCAGTAATTTCTTCATCTCGGTGTGCTGGTAAACAATGTAAAACTATCCCATCATCTGCTGCACTTTCTACCAACTTTTCATTAACTTGATAAGGCTGAAAAATGGGAATTCGATTATTAGCTTCCTCCTCTTGTCCCATACTTGCCCAAACATCTGTATAAAGCACTTGAGCATCCTTAACTGCTACCTGGGGGTCTTCAGTAACTATAACTTCACTTTGACCATTAGAAATAGTCTTTGCTTGCTCCACAATTTCCATATTTGGCAGATAATTTGGTGGAGTTGCTATTCTCACATTCATTCCTACCATTGCACAACCCAATAGTAAAGAATTTGCCACATTATTACCATCGCCAAAATAACTTAAAGTTACCCCTTCTAACTTGCCAAAACATTCTTGAACCGTCAATAAATCAGCCAATATCTGACAAGGATGTTCCCTATCTGTTAAGGCATTAATAACAGGAATTTTTGCATAATTTGCAAAAATTTCTAAGTCTTTTTGTTCAAAAGTCCGAATCGCTAAAATATCTAAATATCGGTCTAAAACTCTAGCGGTATCAACTAAAGGTTCCCCACGACTAACTTGAGTAACATTAGGATTCAAATCGATAACTTGACCTCCCAATTGATACATTGCCACGGTAAAACTTACTCTAGTTCTTGTCGAAGCTTTGGAAAATAATAGCCCTAATACTTTATTACATTTAAGATTTATTTGACCAGATTTTAGTTGAGCTGCTAATTGTAAAATTTCTTTTAATTCATCAGAACTCAAATCTGCTAGACTTAATAAATCTCGTCCTTTTAATTTATCCATAATTTAGGGAATAGGGAATAGGGAATAGGGAATAGGGGAAGAGAGGTTAGTATTAAACTTTACCTCACTATCCTCATGCATTGCTGTAAAACCGCTGTCATTTCAGTTATCAGTTATCAATTAACAGTTAACAGTTAACAGTACCTCTGGCTAAACCCAAAGGCTTGAAATACTGAAGTTTATTTTTTTCATCCCCTTAAAAGGGTCGGCTTGAGACCTTATTTTTTGGTCACAAATTCCAAAGCAACTGGAATTAAGACCTTGGATTTTTCTTGATTAGGATAGTTTGACACTTCCCAAGTATTTATAGCCAGGATTTTATAATGTTTTTATATTGCTATACCTGGACAAAATTAATTTAATATTTGGAGGAAGTAGGCAAAAAATAATCAGTTTAGTAGCTTTTCCATCCGCCAAGAAATAAATTTATTCGCTGACAGATAAAGTCATCTTTAGATGACTAAAAGTAGCTGATTTATTATGCCTAATTCATTGATATAAAACGGTATAGAAACCTGGTTTGTTTGAGCAGATAATCGGTATTTTATAATTTTAATATAAATCAAGTTTACGCTCGGAAATAGCTCAAAAAATTGTGAATATTAACCTTAGCTGATAGCTGATAGCTGATTGCTGAAAGCTATCCTATAATTTTTCAATTACCCTATCAATCAAATCACAACCTTGTGCCACAGTTTCTACCTTTGCCAACTGACCCCGCAACTCACCTGCTCCTGGAAAACCCTTAGAATACCAAGTCAAATGCTTACGAGCTTGACGAATTCCACGATCGCCTTTATATTCCCATAATGCTTGTAAATGTTCTTTAGCACATTCCAGTTTTTCTACTGCAGTGGGTGATACTTTTTCCACACCATTTTTCAAGAAATAATCAATTTCTCCTACCAAAAAAGGATAACCCAAAGTACCACGGGAACACATTACCCCATCAGCACCAGTTTCTTCCAAACAACGTATTGCAGCATCCACAGAAAAAATATCGCCATTAGCAATAACTGGAATAGAAAGTATTTCCTTAACTTTAGTAATCCATTCCCATCTTGCCGGACCATTATATCCTTGAGCACGAGTCCGACCATGTAAAGTTAACATTTGGGCACCCGCATCTTCCATTCTTTTAGCAAATTCTAGAATATTAATTTCCTTATTACTCCAACCAATTCTTGTTTTTACAGTAACAGGAACAGGTACAGCTTTTACGACTTTACTAACAATTTCTCCAGCTAATTCTGGCTGTCTTAATAAAGAAGAACCTCCACCATTTTTTGTTATTTTATTAACAGGACAACCCATATTAATATCAACAGTATCAGCTCCTTCTTTTACAGCCATTTCTGCTGCTTCTGCCAAGAAATCTGGACGACAATCAAATAATTGAATACTTATTGGTCGCTCATTATTATCAACCTCCATTATTTGAGGTAATTCTTTGACATAATGTAACCCTGTAGCATTTACCATTTCAGTGTACATCATCGACTCTGGAGCATGACAACGTACTAGACGACGAAATACTAAATCTGTTACTCCCGATAATGGTGATTGAAGCACGCGACTTTTAACTTCAAAGTTGCCAATTTTCAGTGGAGTAGCTAATTTTTGTTTTAATTTAGGAGATAGAACAGTCATTATAGATACCTGGAAATAATTAATGTAATATTTGAATAAGAGAGAAAATAGGTAAGCATTTCCTGCGGAATGCTGCGCAAACAGCTAGCTCATAATTAACTCTCAATTTTTTTATGAATTAAGTAAGGATCTGTTTAATAACACTTATCTTAACTGAATAGCTCTTCTTTTTGCTAGAAATTATCTGAAATATAGCAATCAGGAATGATTTATGAGAATAAAGTCTAGTATTTCTCACTACAAGCGATCGCTAAACCCGAAGGGGATGGCAAAGGAGAAGTCTTAGAAGAGTGCTATAGCTATCTTATTTCAAGATAAAGCAGATTGTATATTTTTAGGGAATAGGCAATAGGGAAGAAAGAAAAAACTGTATCTTATAAAGATGATAACCCATATATCTCAGCCTATTCCGGGAATCAGGCGATTGAGCCTCTGCTTGAGTGATACTCAAATTTCAAAGTATTCAATAGTTCCTCACGCTTGGTATATAAACGCTTCAGGGGACGTGGTGTCGATTGCTTACAGATGTAGGCACTGATTAGGGGGAGTGCAATGGTGCTGTCGGTGTAACAAATGATACTATTAGGTAAATCACTCGGATTAACCTTGCCCCAACTGACTGCTTCAGAGGGAGTAGCTCCAGATAAGCCACCCGTATCAGGCCGCGCATCTGTCACCTGAACAAAGTAATCATGGCCACGTTCTTCTAAACCCAATACTTCATGGAGTTGTGGTTGGGTTTGCAAGAGGAAGTTTTTAGGCGATCCTCCACCAAAGATAATTGCAGCACTTTTGCCCGTAACATTGGCTATACCAGAGTTGCGAGCGCCATAGGCAATGGCTGCGGTTTCATTAACATCAATTGCTGGATCGAGAATCAGCTCAGACCCATCAAGTGCCATCGCAGCAACATTCATACCAATCGAACTATCTCCAGGAGAGGAGGTATAGATAGGAACATCACAATCGTAAGCGGTGGATAATAAACAAGGATGTTTAATTCCAAGATGCTCCTCGACTTCTTTGATATATCGACCTAAGAGATGATGAAACATAGCTGTCCCCATTCGTTTTTGGAATTCAGGAGCTTGCAGCACCTTTCGGATAAAAGCATCTGTTTTCAACAGGACATCATATTCAAAAAAAATATCGTAAATCCGAATTTGTCCTTCCTTGCGAAGTTGTACATCATCAACAATCGGACTTCCCGCATATAAATTAAGACCTAAGCCATAGTGAAGATCGTGGTACAAATTCGCACCAGTACTAACTATCCAATCGATGTATCCATTGCGGATAAGCGGAGCTAAAATACTCACACCAAATCCTGCTGGGGTCATTGCTCCAGATAAACTCAGTCCTACCGTAACACCAGGTTGCATGACTTTTTTTGTCAGTAGATGACAGATTTCTCTTAACCGAGCTGAATTATATGCCGTGAAATAAAGATCGATCATATCAACAATATTGATTTCTGTAGAAATCGGAGGTAGCGCAATTTTTTGTCTGAGTAACTGAGACATCTGATAAATATTTTGATTAGCAATTGAAATAGTAGACCAAATGACCCAAGTTTGCAAACCGTACTCCCTAATACCATTTCTCAAAAACTTTTCTACATTTTGTTGAGCATGGGAGTAGGGGAGTAGGGGAGTGGGGGAGAAGTAAACATAAAAATAATTAACATTAAATTAGCTCAAATTAGCAAAAAAATGATTCTGCCTGTGCTAATTAGTTGATAACTGAAGTCTTGCCCAAGTATAGCAATAATGCATGGGAATTGGTATAAAATATCAAACTTGTATATTTCACCAACTTCAGCTACTCTATATATATCTATTTTTATCAATATAGATTTTGTCGTGGTAAATAATTTATCAAAATTACATTTGGGATCGGTATCATGGAAACTTTTCAGAGAGTAGTATCTATACTAGCTTTTTTATCTATAGGTTTTTCGGTAACAGAAGTCTACTTAACAGCAAACCAGATATGGAAGATCCCGTCCGTCAAAGGATATGGATTTGTTGATCTCTTCCATCCAGTTTTTTTTCCTTATCTATCTATATTCATTCTTTCGCTTCTGTGGCAATCGTAGCATTCTTAATGGGGCAATTTGAAGTCAGAAGTCAGAAGTCAGAAGTCAGAAGTTATTTGAAGTCAAAAGTCAGAAGTCAGAAGTCAGAAGTTAGAAAATGTCACAGTTGGAAAAACACTTGCAACATTTTAGATGTGTCTGTCTACTAAAATTTTAGTGAAGATAAACGGTTATAATAATCCTACTTACCTTTCATCGCAAATGATGAAGTTTGCATCCAGTTATTTTAACTCGGATGCCGTTTTTCATTGTTAAATTTTCTTGTTCAAAGATTTACAGTAGAAAAAGTTTAGTAATCAAAATATAACCTTTTTGATAGATATTTAAGATGGCAATTTTACATAGTTTTTGGCTGACAGAAAATCAACAATCCAGTTCTTTATTTATTTGGGGAGAAGCTTGGCGCAGAATTACAGAAGAGGATGCTGGTGAAACAGGAAAAATTACTAATAATCCTTATGTAATAAGTTTAGATGAACTTTTAAAGTTATCTGAGGTAAATACCCATTTATCTTTAGAAAAGCACAAAAAATCCAAAAATAAAACTTTAGCTATTCCCACGAAATTATCAGAATATAACCAAAAACTATACCCGATTCATTCTGGCACAAATTTATCAGAATCCACAGAAAAGTTATATCTGTATCCCTGGCAAATAGAAGGAATTTGTTTAGAACCTTTAGAAGCAATCAAATTTTTACAATCTATTCCTCTGGGAAAAATTACTGAATCTTTCATCGGGTCAGATTTAAGGTTTTGGTCTCATGTTGCCCGATGGAGTCTTGATTTATTAGCAAGATGTAAGTTTTTACCCTCTATTGAACAAATATCAGATCAAGAATTTATTGCAATTTGGCAACCTTTACTTGATAGTTCTATAGACAAAACTAGGCTGCAAAATTTTACCTTACAAATGCCTCTTGTTTGTCGCACATATCATCTTGATTTGCAGTTACCTATTTCCTTAGAAAATCTACAAATAACTACGGAAAATAATTCTTCAAAATTACCAAAACTCCAATCGAGTCAAGAAATTATCCAAGATTTATTGAAAAATATAATAGATACACAAATTAGACAACTATCAGCGGGAACTCCAACAGAAACTACCTCATTAAATCCCTCAATTAGACAATGGTTGAAATCCTTATTAGGAAAATCAAATTTAAAATTACCTGCTGCTAAAGAAACCCAGCAAATTCAAAGAAGACTTGAGAATTGGAAATCTCCTCTACAAGAATATCAAGCTACAGAAAAGAAATTTATTACCTGTTTCCGTCTCCATTCACCATCAAATAATTATAAACAATGGAAACTTGAATATTGTCTTCAAGCAGTCGATAACCCAGAATTTTTTGTTGATGCTAAGACTATTTGGGAAAATCCTGTAGCAAGTTTAAATTATCAAGGACAAACAATTAAACTTCCTCAAGAAACTCTGCTCAAAGGTTTAGGTTTAGCATCAAGAATTTATCCAATTATTGAACCTAGTTTACAAGAAGCAACTCCCCAATATTGTCTACTAACTCCACAACAAGCTTATGAGTTTATTAAAAGTGGTAGTTGGCGGTTTACGGACAGTGGACTTGGGGTGATTTTACCGCCTAGTTTAGCTAACCGAGAAGGATTAGTTTCTCGTTTAGGTTTGAGTATTCAGGCAACTGCTCCAAAAACGAAAAAAGCTGAAAGACTTGGATTAAATAGTCTTCTTAATTTTCAGTGGGAATTATCTATTGGAGGTCAGAAATTAACTAAAGCTGAATTTGAAAAATTAGTAGCTAAAGATAGTCCTTTAGTAGAAGTTAATGGGGAGTGGGTGGAACTACAACCTCAAGATGTCCGAGCAGCACAAAATTTCTTTGCTACTCGTAAAGAGCAAATGGCTTTATCTTTGGAAGATGCTTTGCGGTTAGCGACTGGGGATACTCAGACTATGGAAAAGTTGCCTGTTGTTAATTTTGAATCTGGGGGTCAACTACAGGAACTTTTGGATACTTTGACAAATAATCGTTCTTTAGAGGAAATTCCTACACCTGAGAATTTTCGGGGAGAATTGCGGAATTATCAAGCACGGGGTGTTAGTTGGTTGACTTTTCTGGAACGTTGGGGTTTGGGTGCTTGTTTGGCGGACGATATGGGCCTCGGTAAATGTACCAAGCACGATACAGAATTATTTATTAACGGTATGGTAATGCAGGCAGAGGAAATTTGGCAAGCTTATGCAGGTGAGGCCGAATTTGATGGGGAAGGATTTTGGGCCAAACCTAGTAAGAAACTACTGGTAAATTCTATAGATGAGACAACAGGAAAAATTGTCCTTGCTCCGATCCGACGGTTATATCGGCAGCAGGTACGAGAAAAGTTATGCAAGGTTAGATTGAAAGATAATAGTAGTATTACTATTACTCAAAGTCATAAACTATTTATTCGCGATAGTTGGAAAAATGATTTTCAGGTGGGAGATTATGTTTGTGTACCTGCAAAACTGGTCTGGGATGGGAAACCAGAAGATCCAGATTTAGTTAAATTTATTGCTTGGCAAATAGCTGAAGGGTGGGAAGGATATTCAGGAATGTTCGGTATTTCCCAGAAAGGAAAAGAAGTTTTAGAAGATTTACTTGAGACTTTTAGCAGACTTGGGCAACGATATAGCATTAAAATTAATTCTCCTAAAATTATTCCTCATAGTAGCCGAAAAGATTGCTATGAAATTAGAGCGCATAGTGTAGAGTATCGGAAATTTTTGGAAGAGAAAGGATATAGGTGGGGAAAGCGATCGCTTGAAAAAACTATCCCACCATTTATTATGCAAGCTGACTTAGACAGTATTAGAATTTTTCTCAGGAACTATTTTGATGCGGAAGGTTCGGTAAACAAAACTATGAGAAATATCGAAATTTCTACAGCATCGTCTCAACTTATTCAACAATTATCTATCCTACTCAGACGCTTTGGAATTTGGATGAAAATTTCACCGAAACAAAAACGCGCCACCAATGGCACTGGAATTTTTCGTACCTATTATATTGGAACATTTAGCGGTAACTCAGCACGTCGTTTTTTACAAGAAATAGGATTTAATGACTCAGGAAAACAAGAAAAACTCAAGTCAATTTGTGAAAAAATTGCTAACTCAAACGTTGAAGGAATTCCTGCTTCTGATATAGTTGCCGAATTAGTAGAGAAAACCAAACTACCAGTGCGACATTTAGGCATCCACAATACAGTTTATATCGACGGTTCCCAAGAATTTTCTCCTGCTAGCTTAGAAAAAGTTATTAACAGTATCGAACATATTATTAGTGGAGCTGCCGAACAAGAATATCGTCAACTGAAACCTTCAAAGTGGACGACTCAAACTTTAGAAGCTTATTCTTTATTGAATATTCTAGAGCTAGAAATTAACAAAACTCGCCTGCAAAAATTACTCAACCAAGAAGTCTATTACTGTCAGATAGAATCTATCGAAGATATCGAATATGAGGGTTGGGTTTATGACTTTGAAGTAAGTAAACATCATAACTTCGTTGCCAATAATATTATTTGTCATAACACCATTCAAACCATAGCATTTCTGCTCAACCAACAAGAACAAGAAGCACTCGAAGCACCCACATTATTAGTTTGCCCAACATCCGTATTAGGAAACTGGGAAAGAGAAGTCAAAAAATTCGGACCTACTTTAAAATTAATAGTACATCACGGCGATAAACGTGCCAAAGGTAAACAATTTGCCAAAGTAGTTAAAGACAAACATTTAGTCATAACAAGTTATGCTTTATTGCATCGAGACGAAAAAATATTACAGACAATAAAATGGCAGTCAGTAATAGTTGATGAAGCGCAAAATATCAAAAATCCAGAGGCAAAACAATCTCAAGCCGCAAGAAAATTAGACGCATCATTCAGAATTGCCTTAACAGGAACTCCCGTAGAAAATCGTCTTTCAGAATTATGGTCAATTTTAGATTTTTTGAATCCTGGATATTTAGGGCAAAAACAATTTTTCCAGCGTCGGTTTGCTATTCCCATCGAAAAATATGGCGATACAAATTCATTACAAACTTTACGCTCTCTGGTTCAACCATTCATTCTCCGTCGTCTCAAAACTGACAAAGATATTATTCAAGACTTACCAGAAAAACAAGAAAATACTATCTTTTGCCCACTAGCAAATGAACAAGCAAAACTCTATCAAAATATAGTTGAAAATTCCTTAGCAGAAATAGAAGCTGCTGATGGTATTCAGCGAAAAGGAAAAATTTTAGCCTTATTAGTAAAGCTGAAACAACTCTGTAATCATCCTGTACTTTTACAAATCAAAAAAGGCAGTAAGAAAAAAGTAGAAATCAACGATAAAAACTCTGGAAAATTGCAACGTATAGGAGCAATGTTAGAAGAAATAATTTCTGAAGGAGAACGAGCAATTATCTTTACTCAATTTGCTGAATGGGGAAAAATTTTACAACCTTATTTAGAGAAAAATTTAGGTAGAGAAGTCTTATATTTATATGGAGCTACCCGCAAAAATAAAAGAGAAGAAATGGTAGACCAATTCCAACTAGATCCTCAAGGTCCGCCGATAATGATTCTGTCATTAAAAGCTGGAGGTACAGGTTTAAATCTGACTCGTGCTAATCATGTTTTTCACTTTGATAGATGGTGGAATCCCGCAGTAGAAAATCAGGCAACAGATCGGGTATTTAGAATTGGTCAAACTCGGAATGTTCAAGTGCATAAATTTGTTTGTACCGGAACTTTAGAAGAGAAAATACATGATTTAATTGAAAGTAAAAAAGAATTAGCAGAACAAGTAGTAGGTGCAGGTGAACAATGGTTAACTGAACTTGATACAGACCAATTGAGAAATTTATTAATACTTGACAGAAATCAAGTAATTGAGGATGAGTAGGGGAAGTGTGAGGAGTGTGGGGAGTGTGGGGAGTGTGGGGAGTGGAGGAGAAATAAAAATATGAATAATTGACCATTTTTTTAATTCAAAATTCGCGCATTCTTTCGTTCAAAAATTTTGGTTCGTTCCTTAATTTCAATAATTGTTTAATGTAAGCATTCAGCCGTCAGCTATAAGCTATCAGCTCTTACTTTTAGTTTGGCTAATAAAAGCTTTATTATTCAGAATTAAATTTTACTACAGAAGTCAGTTTTCAAGTCGATATTCATTTAAACCTTCTCTTTAAGGTTGAGGTTTTATTGCTGAAAGCTGAAAGCTAATAGCTGAATGCTTACACCAAAAGTAACAGAAGCATTGGTTTTATGTATAGATAATATAGACTTGATTTTTCCACATCCAATTGCTGAGGATTTTTTGGAATTATTACGTTCTTGGCATGAGACAGCCAAGCGAAAAAATCTCTGGAAAAAGTTACGGTTAATAGTAGTTCATTCGACAGAAGTTTATATTCGTTTAAATACTCATCAATCTCTTTTTAATGTGGGTAAACCCATTGAATTACCAGAGTTTAATTTGGAGCAAGTACGTCAACTTACTGAAGCTTACAAATTAAATTTGCAAGTTGAACAAATCACACAGTTAACTGATTTAGTAGGAGGGCATCCTTTTTTATTAGATGAGGCTTTATCTTATTTAATAAGTCATCAAAATTCAACCTTATCGGAGCTACTAAAGAAAGCACCAACTAATGCAGGAATTTATCGCAGTCATCTGCAATAATTGTTGTTAATGTTAGAAGGTAATCCCGAACTAAAAGCAGCTTTTAAGAAAGTTGTTATGGTAAGAGAATCTGTAAATATAGATTACATTTTGACTTATAAATTGGATAGTTTAGGATTAGTAAAATTAGTAGGTAATGATGTTGTTCCTAGATGTGAATTATATCGGCAATATTTTTATGAACGCTTATAATAATATGACCTCTCCCCTAACCCCTCTCCTACGAGGAGAGGGGAACAATTACCCTAAAAATAGAGAGGATATTTTTAACCCCCCCTTCCCTTACAATGATGTTCCAGATGTAAATTATATAGGCAATATTTTGATTAACCCTTGTCATAATATAACCTCTCCCCTAACCCCTCTCCTACGAGGAGAGGGGAACAGTCCCTTTTTCCTAAAAATAGAGAGGATATCTTTCGCCCCCTTCCCTCCAAGGGAAGGGGGTTGGGGGGTTAGGTTTTCCCCTATATAAAATAGAATCTAATTACTGATTTTCCTGGCTTCCATGAACACAAAACAAAACCAAAATTATCAATATCAAGTAGGAGGAAGTTTACCTGCTGATGCTCCTAGTTATGTGAAGCGACAAGCAGATAAAAATCTTTATGATGCTCTCAAATTAGGAGAGTTTTGTTATGTGTTGAACTGCCGACAAATGGGAAAGTCAAGTTTAATGTTACGCACTAAGGCGAGATTAGAAAAAGAAGGGTTTGCCTGTGCTGCAATTGACTTAACTGATGTGGGTAGTCAAGAAATTAATGCCAACCAATGGTATCGGGGTATTATTCAAGAATTAGTCAGTAGTTTTGACTTGAGTATTAATCGACGAGCGTGGTTAAAAGAAAGAGAAGATTTATCCCCTGTACAACAATTTAGAGATTTTTTAAGAGAAGTTTTGCTGGGGGAAGTTGCGGAAAATATTGTCATTTTTGTTGATGAAATAGATAGTTTAATTAGTCTTGACTTTCCCACTGATGATTTTTTTGCTTTGATTCGTGCTTGCCATAATAAACGAGCAGAAAATCCTGAATATCAACGATTATCTTTTGCTTTATTTGGGGTGGCAACTCCTTCTAATTTAATTGCTGATAAAACTCGGACTCCTTTTAATATTGGTAGGGCGATAGAGTTAACAGGTTTTAGTTTTGCAGAAGCAAAATATTTCCTAACTCCTGGTTTAGAAAGTCGGGTAGAAAATCCAGAACAGGTATTAGCTGAAGTTTTAGACTGGACTGGTGGGCAACCTTTTTTAACTCAAAAATTGTGTCAAATAATTGTTAAAAATAATGATAGTCGTACTCCCGATGTAGCAGAGTTGGTTCGGACTTACATTATTAATAATTGGGAATTTCACGATAACCCAGAACATTTACGGACAATTCGCGATCGCCTCTTGGTAAATGAAAAACGGGCGAGTCGGTTGTTGGGGTTGTATCAGCAGGTTTTAAATTCAATCCCCCACACTTTAGAAGTCAGAAGTCGTAGGGGCATCTATGCGAATCGCCCCTACAGAATACCCACATACTCCCCAAACTCACACCAAGGGAGGGATAACAGCAAATGACACCCCCGAACAAATGGAACTCCGCCTCACAGGTTTGGTTATCAAACGTCAAAGTCAGTTGCAGGTTACTAATTATATCTATCAACAAGTATTTAATCTCCAGTGGGTAGAACAGGAGTTAGCTAAGTTACGCCCCTATTCTGAAGCATTTGCTGCTTGGCAAAAGTCAGGATATCAAGATGAGTCGCGACTTTTGCGCGGTAAAACTTTGGAGGATGCTTTAGTGTGGGCGGGGGATAAAAATTTGAGTGTTCTCGACTATCGCTTTTTGACTGCTTCTCAGGAATTGGAGAAACAAGGGATAAAAACAGAATTGGAAGCGGAGAGAAAAGGGAAGCAGATATTAGAAGAGGCTAAACAGAAAGCACAAAAGTTGCTGCGCAGGAGTTTTACAGTATCAACACTAATATCGTTTGTGGGGGCAGCTATTACTGGTGTAATGGTTTGGCGAGCAAAATTTAAGTTGAACGAATCAGAAGCACTACAAAAAAGTGTTAAATCTACAATACTTTCTACTTCTGGTAAAGATTTTGAAGCGTTACTCTGTACTTTGAGAGCAGTTAAACAACTACCACTCCCTAACCTAATATTCCAACTTCGGGATGATAGCAAAACGCAAATAACAGATTTTCTCAGGCAACTTATATATAAAAATCTAAGGTATAGAGAGCGTAACAGTTTGCACGACCATGAGGATTGGGTCAATGGTTTAGCATTTAGTCCGGATGGAGAAACTATTGCAACTGCAAGTGGTGACTATACAGTGAAGTTGTGGAACCGTCAGGGGAAATTATTGCAGACTCTTATCGGCCATGAGGATTGGGTCAATGGTGTAGCATTTAGTCGGGATGGAGAGACTATAGCAACTGCAAGTG
>NZ_JAAHGT010001199.1 GCF_010672385.1 Okeania sp. SIO2F4 | reverse complement strand
AAATTTTTTTTCTTTTCTTGGTTGATTGGATATGGCGTTTCGCTGCGCGACATGAAAAGCGTTCGCGGCTCTGCATTCTTCGGGAGACCTCGCCATCCCATCCTTCGGAATGCTCCGCAAACAACCGCTTTTTTCTCCTTGCTCATGAGAGGCTTTAAACCTTTATTTTTCGGTAAAAATAAGTGTCATGCTTTCGTCCTTCAAATCAGTTTAAATTCCTCAACAGCAGGTAAAAAATTTTTATTTTCATGGCTAGGACGACTAAGTTTAATCAGAACAAACCTTTGTAGTGGAGTCAGATTTTTCCATTGCTCTAACTTAATTTTAATACCTATTTCTTGAGCTTTTTCCTGAACTGTTTCTGGAATTTTTGTTTCATCCATCCAAGCTGGATTTTCTTCAACAGGTAAATCTTTAGCAGGGGTATTTGTCTGCTCAATTACTAACTGATGTAGCCATGTTCGATAACTTTGAATTTCCTCTGATTTATTGCAAGGTTTATCTACCAACTCTTGACGAATTGCATGATTAAATTGATGCCAGTGGGATAATTTTAATTTGACTCCACAGGTATCTAATTTATAGCGTACTATCATAGGAATGCACCGTAGGGATGCTACAAAGTCTTGCTCAAATTCAAAATAATTGTCACTCATATTTTTTTGATTTTTTAGTTAGATAACTCTGAGATATAGAAATTCTTATCCTTTTGGATTGTTTGAACTACTTGTTAATAAATTGTTCCCTGTTCCCTGTTCCCTATTACCTATAAACTTACCGAAAAATTAAGGTATAAAGTCTCTCCATTCATGGAGAAAAAGCGGTCGTTTGCGGAGCAGTCCGTTAGGATGGGATGGCGAGGTCTCCTCGCCATATCCAATCGACCAAGACAGCGGTCGATCTTCGGAGCTTGGAGTAGGATGGGATGGGGAGGTTTCCCGAAGAATGCAGAGCCGCTTCGCTTTTCATGTCGCGCAGCTAAACGCCATATCTAATCGACCAAGAAAAGAAAAAAAATTCCTTTTAGCCAATCCTATCTGTTATCAGAAGAGGTAATTATTAATTATTAATTATTAATTATTAATTGTTAATTATTAATTATTGAATTTCATACCTTAATTTAGCAATGCCAAAAATATTAAACCGGATATCATATTTAATGATTGAATGGAGGCTTTTTTCGTGAGCTAATAATCCAATAACTAATGGATAGAGCAAAAATAGCAATTGCTAACCCGGCTAAGGCTTCTCCTCCTTTTTTATCCAGATCATAAATAATAATTTTTCGGGCTACAGCAATTAAGGAAGTAACAATTACTAGCTCTAGACTAAAGACGTGCTTATGGAGGTAGGCTGTAATATTTTCTAAAAGTTCCAGAGCAATTAAAATATTTAAGAAGAGTCCAAATATTTCAAATAAAGTATCTTTAAACAGAGGATCGGGTGTCAAGAAAAGTTTTTCAGATATAAAAATTACCAGATCAAATACAGCAAAAAGAATCACAGCAATCATAGATAAAGTTAGAACTTTAGAAACTATGATTTCCATGGATTCAATAAATTTGAGGAAAAATTCATCTCGTTCAGGAAGAACAATATTCTTGATAGTTTTGAGGATTTTTTTCATGTTTATTTTCAGTATATAATTGACATAAAACTCAGAAATTAATATGAATTTATTGTGGGGTTTTCGCCTTTTTACTATACATTTAAAAGAAAATAAGTAGTAGCATAAATCTATTCTATTTCTGTTTTTTCCATCTCGTTAAGCGAGTTTTTACTAGCAGCAATAATCAAAGAGCTTACTGCTGTAAAAGCTATTACTCCGACCAAGGCAGCAATTGATATATTGTGTAGTAAAAGTGATAAATCGGCTTTGGCTCTGGTATAATAAGGTATAGTATCTCCTGAGTCTTTTTCTGGGAAATTATCAGAATTTGATTGCATATTATCACCCTAGTTTTGAATTGTGCCCGATCAGTATACAATCAGTTAGGATCAAATAGCAATTATCAATCTTTTCTAGTTTGATTAAGTTATACCATTTTGATAAATGTTTGCTACAAATGACTAGGGGGTTTTTGTGTGAGTCAGGAGTCAGAAGTCAGGAGTCAGAATGAATGTCTTTAATACCATGTTTTAGATCGGAAATTATCTTTTTTGTCAAATGAACATCTTCTAAAAAATATTTTTATCGCCCTTATATCATGTCTGGATAATTAGTGATAAAAAAGTTTTTGTTTGTAGTAGGTTTTTAGCCCGTGAAATATCTATCTTAGGGCTAAATCCCTACTACGAACTGTAATTATAACTATTCAACCGGACATGATATTACTATTCGTAACATTCTTTTTTCAAATTGCTATTATACCTAAAATTGGCGTTACTGAAGCGTGGGTAAG
>NZ_JAAHGT010001198.1 GCF_010672385.1 Okeania sp. SIO2F4 | reverse complement strand
GGGAGTTACATACTTTTGACCGTTATAGGCGTGGTTTTAATAGTATCTGTTTCAGTCCAGATGGTCAAATGATTGCCTCTGGAAGCAAAGATGGCAAAGTGATTTTGTGGAATTTGAATCTGGAAAGTCTGATAAAACTCGGTTGTGAGTGGGTGGGAGATTATCTGAAAAATAATCCTAATGTTAGTGAGAACGATCGCCAACTATGTGAAAATTTTTGATGTTCAATTCTGTCAATCAAAAATTGGGAATATCAATAGACTTCTCTGAAAAAGAGATAGATTTTTTGCGCATAGTAGGGAACAGGGAACACTTAACTGGGAACAGTTAAGATATTTTTACCAAAAAGGCAGGAAAAAGGATTTTTTCTGCTGACTTTTTCTTTCTTTAGCTAATATAACTAAAAGGTTTATTTATTTTCCGCAGATGTCTATTAGACTTCTCCAGAAAAGAGGGAATAGGGAATAGGGAGAAGTAATTGATAATTTAGGCTTTGGTGAATCAAGCTATGAAACCTAAATTTTGCCAAATATAAAATGCTCAATGTTAATAGTTAGGCAATTAGCATTAATGGAAAATTAATACATAATCATAGCCACGCATCACCAACGCCATAATTTATGGATAAGAATTGATTCTATTTTTGATTATCGGAGATGTCTAATATGGCAAGAGCTTTAGATTTATACTAAAATTTCTAAATATTTATTTCAATAAATCAACAAAAAAATGCTATTTCGACAACTAATAGACCCAATAACAAGTACCTATACTTATCTATTTGCCGATCGGGCAAATAAAACAACAGTGTTAATCGATCCAGTTTTTGAACAGGTCGAACGAGACTTGCAATTATTAACAGAATTAGGATTACAACTACGCTATTGCTTGGAAACACACATTCATGCAGACCATATTACAGGAACTGGTAAACTACGCACCGCTACAGGATGTTTAAGTGTTGTGCCAAAAAACTCTCAAGTAACTTGTGCCGATCGCTTTCTCGAGGATGGAGAAATATTAGAAGTAGGAGAAATTCAGATTCAGGCGATCGCTACTCCCGGTCATACAGACTGCCATTTAGCCTATTTAGTAAACAACAAATACCTACTTACAGGAGATTCTCTGTTGATTAGAGGTTGTGGTCGGACAGATTTTCAAGGGGGAGATGCAGGAGTCTTATATGATGTAGTCACTAAAAAGTTATTTACACTTCCTGATGAGACCTTAGTTTATCCCGGTCACGACTACAAAGGTCAGACTGTTTCTACCATTGGGGAAGAAAAACAATTTAATCCACGTTTTGTCGGTCGCGATCGCTTGAACTTTATTCAATTTATGGCCACCTTAAACTGGCCTCATCCTAAAAAAATGGCAGAAGTTGTGCCAGCAAATCAAAACTGTGGTAAAATAACCGATAATTTGGATTGAAAACTTTCCCCTTTCTAGTGGCTCACTACTGAAGCTGAATAAATTGGACACAGGTTAGTGCAACAACTAGAGCTACTATTAGACATCTCCGATAATCAAAAATAAAATCAATTATTCCCCACAAATTATCAATTATTTCCCCCCACTCCCTACTTCCTACTCCCTACTCCCTCTTTTCTGGAGATGTCTATTATTAAGTATTTTACCGAACATGATATAAGTTATACTTGTAGCAAATCAACGTTATCAATTCACTTTAAAGATTTCACAAATACTTTCAAACTTTAAATGTGAAATGATTTCCTGAAATTATTGTATTGTCAAAGTTTTTAGCCTATAAAATCTTGCTTTTGACTTTTGACTTTTGACTTCCGTGAAACGGTATTACTCATGTTAGTTTCGATTATTGGTCATTTCCTAGCAGTCCTGATTGGCATTACTCTAGGATTAATGGGTGGTGGTGGTTCTATGTTGGCAATTCCAGTTTTAATCTATGTTATGGGATTGGATGCCAAAGAAGCTATTGCCATGAGTTTTGTGATGGTGGGTATAGTAAGTTTAATAGGACTTATTCCTCATTGGCAACAGGGAAATGTCAACTTCAAAGCGGCCATAATTTTCACTCCACCTGCAATGTTGGGGGCTTTTTTAGGGGCACGTCTAGCTTCACTACCAATGATTACAGATACTATTCAACTGATGGCTTTTGCCATAATGATGCTAGTTGCCAGTGTGTCAATGATTTGGGGTCAGCTAAATCAGTTGCAGAATGAATTACCACATTCACCTCAAAATCATGGGTTGGCAATGATGCTGGAAGGGTTAGGTATAGGAACTATAACAGGTTTTGTAGGTATTGGTGGGGGTTTTGTGATTATTCCAGCGTTGGTCCTTTTGGTTGAATTTCCATTGAAGGAAGCGATCGGTACGTGGTTACTGTTTATGCCTTTTAATTCGTTACGGGGTTTTCAGGGTTATTTAGACAA
>NZ_JAAHGT010001197.1 GCF_010672385.1 Okeania sp. SIO2F4 | reverse complement strand
TCTCCAATAGCCACTACTGTACCATTTTCCAGGATGCCAATTACTTCGCCATTTGGTCTTTCTCGAATATTCAGAGGTGAATCAGTTGGGTCTGATACTGTACAATAACCAACAGGAGTTTGAGCCAGTTGATATTTTGGAGTTGGCACAATCTTTGTTTCAGGGGTAACAGCTAGGACAACTGTATTAAAGCCTAATAAACATAGAGAAGCACAAGCAGCATTCATTAGATATTTTTTCCAGTTATTCATCTTTTGTTTCCTGGTTCGGATTGGCTATAAAATATAATTATACCGTAAGCATTCAGCTGTCAGCTATTGGTTTTGCTGGCCGATCGAAGCTTTAGTTAATAATATCAAAACTGAAATTTATGAATAACAATATAACAGAAAAACAAACTCCATATCCCAATCAAATTACCGAATAATTAGTAATTAATAATTATTAATTAAATACCTTGGTTAAAAGCCTCCCCTTGACAGGGAAAAAAGTGCTAGGATATTTCCTTATATTCAATTCCCGCATTTGTTTTAACCAGAGGTAATTATCCATTATCCATTATCCATTATCCATTAATGAAAAACATTCTAGTTTTAGGAGCAACAGGGGGAGTAGGTCAAATAGTAGTTGCCAAATTAATCGCCCAAAATTATCAAATTATTGCCATAGTTAGAGATCTGGAAAAAGCTCAAAAGTTATTTGGTGATTCAGCAAATATCAAAATTTTGACAGGAGATGTTCGCGAACAAAAATCCTTAGAAAAATGTCTGGCAAATCAACCAATAGATGCCACTATTTCTTGTCTCGGAACTACAGCTTTTCCCTCAACTAGATGGTGGGGAGGTAACAATCCTGAAAATACGGATTATTTAGGCAATCAAAACTTAATTAATGTGATGCCTCCTAATTTAAAACGATTTATTTTAGTTTCTTCCGCAGGAGTCGAACGTTCCAATCAATTTCCTTATAAAATTCTCAATTTATTTGGAGTTTTAGATTGTAAATTAAAAGCAGAAAACATATTAAAGAGTTCTGGTTTACCTTACACAATTATTAGACCAGGTAGATTAACAGACGGTCCTTATACTTCTTACGATTTGAATACATTAATCAAAGCAACAAGTGGAAATCGTCAAAAAATTATTATTGGTCAAGGAGATAAATTATTAGGTGAAACCAGCAGAATTATTGTTGCTGAAGCTTGTGTAGAAGCTCTCAAATTAGACTGTACAATTAATCAAACTTTTGAGATAATTAATCAGGCTGGAAAAAACGAAATTCCTGATAATGATAAATCGTTATTTTGGCAAACATTATTTACTTCAGCACAAGAAACATAAGAAAATAGTAGTAGGTTGGGTTAAGCGTATCTCGCAACCCAACAAATAGAACTTTATTGTTAATGGGAATTAGAAATTATACTGTTGGGTTGACGCAGGA
This sequence comes from Okeania sp. SIO2F4, assembly GCF_010672385.1. GTDB lineage: Bacteria > Cyanobacteriota > Cyanobacteriia > Cyanobacteriales > Microcoleaceae > Trichodesmium. The sequence goes on along the minus strand of NZ_JAAHGT010001197.1, from coordinate 977 downwards.
AACCCAACCTACAAACTTCAGGACAATAAAATAGTTATCCCGATCCTACAGCAACTTTCAAAACGTGAGTAACTTTTTCTTGACACAACTTCCTCTTACATATTTTGATTCAATTATATTTGAAGCTAATGGCTCAAGTTTTCATGTCGAAATGTCTAATATTGAGCATCAGCTACTTATTCTTCTAAAAAATATTCTTCTATTGAATATTTCAAAAAATTCTTTCAGCTTTGAAGAAGATTTTATAGATGCTATCGAAATCACTCATAAATATAGAAAAATAACAGAGGATGATTTGATAAAATATTCGTTTCTTAGCAAAGATATTGAAAATGAACCTCCGTTACATATTATTACTATTTATGGCAATGTTGCAGTTGAGGTTATTTGCGCCGAAGTAGAAATAAAGCGCGATTATCTTCCACAGTAGTAGGTTGGGTTAAGCGTATCTCGCAACCCAACAAATATAGCGCTACTTGAATCGGGAATAGGGAATAGGTCAGAGGGAATAGTAAACTGTCAAAGGGTTTCAGGATTTATAAATGTCAAGAGCCTTAATGCGTAGCGCTATACAACCTTATTGTTAGTGGTACTTAGAAATTATACTGTTGGGTTTCCTGCGTCAACCCAACCTACAAAGTGCTACTAAAGCCTTCTTCCTTTTTATCGATTTTATTTAACTGCTACTTGAGTAAATACAAGGGTAATTTCAGTTATCAGTTATCAGTTATCAGTAACTCAAATCTGAAGTAGGAGGATTACAAAGCTTTTCATTTGAGTAGACCACATAGTAGGAATGTTACATGCAACGTCCCTACTGGGTTATCATTCTTTATAATGTGGTTCAATGCTCACGGGGTGACAAGCTAGTTGAAAGCTATGTATAGATAGGGATTTGCGTTCGGGAGCTGAGGAATAATTCAATTAAAAGAAAACCCTTATTGGACTGGGAAAAGGGTGTAGTGCGTTAGCAGAGC
>NZ_JAAHGT010001196.1 GCF_010672385.1 Okeania sp. SIO2F4 | reverse complement strand
TCTTGAGGGGAAACTGACAAGGTAGCGATCGCCTGAATCCTTACGTTTTGATGATTAATTTAACTATTGTCCAATAGTCTTGAGGGGAAACTGGCAAGGTAGCGATCGCCCGATCATTCACTATTGATAATTCATTTAACTATTGTCCAATAGTCTGGCTCGGAAACTGATACCAATTCACTTTAAAGATGTCACAAATAGTTTCAAATTTTAGATGTGAAATAATTTTCTGAAATTACCGTATTTTAAAAGTTTTAACTCTATAAAATCATAATGCATGACTTTTGACTTTTGAATTCCGTGAAACGGTATGACAAGGTAGCGATCGGCTGATTATTCAGTCTGTCCAGTAGGGCGCGTTACGCTCCACTTTGTTCCGCTTTTCATGTCGCGCAGCGTTAACGGAGCTTTGCGTCAGCAAAACACACCCTACTAGACTGTTCAATCGGATTCTATAGAAACCCTAAGCGTATCTCCGCAAAGGTGAGGGTTTTTGCCAAAGGAGACAGTCCTCAGTCGGACCGAGTCAGGGGATTGAGAAATAAAATAGGGGAAAAAAGTAGAAAAATGCTCCAATCTCCCCATCTCCCCACACTCCCCACACTCCCCACACTCCCCACACTCCCCACACTCCCCACACTCCCCACACTTCCCACACTTCCCACACTCCCAATCATAGATCCCTTCAGGGGTTCTATATAAAACGTAACGAGCGAAGACCTCTCCCCCAACCCCTCTCCTGCTCTTGAGAGGGGAGAGATCCCCCCCAACGCTAGCAGGGAAGGGGGTAGGGGGGTTAGGTTTTACCCACAAATTTAGCCTAGACACACTACTACGGTATTATGACTAGATAGTATTGAGATTACTATCAACTTTTAACTTAATTATGTTAACTCCCGGACAAATTTTAAAAGAACGTTACCAACTACAAAAACAACTAGGGCGTACTATACCAGGCCGCAAAACTTGGCTAGCATTTGACTCCCAACTGCAAGAACAAGTAATTCTCAAAATGTTAGCTTATAGTCCCGAAATATTAGGGCAAGAATTAAATTTATTTGAGACAGAAGCCAAAATTTTACAAGCTCTAAATCATCCCCATATCCCTCGTTATCGCGATTATTTTTCTTTAGAAAAAGAAGCAAATTCAGATTTGCCTTGGTTTGCATTAGTGCAAGATTATATTCCTGGTTTTTCCCTCCAAGAATTATTAGATAGAGAGAAAAATTTTATAGAAGAAGATGTGGAAAAAATTGCCAAAGAAGTATTAGAAATTCTGATTTACCTCCACGAACTAGAGCCTCCTGTTTTGCATCGAGATATTAAACCGAGTAATTTAATTATGGGTGCAGACCAACAAATTTATTTAGTAGATTTTGGCGCTGTACAATCTCAAGGTAATGCTCAGGGAGTAACTTTTACTATTATTGGAACTAGCGGTTATGCTCCCCTAGAACAATTTTGGGGTAGAGCAGTGCCAGCTTCAGACTTATATGGTTTAGGAGCTACTTTAATTCATTTACTAACTGGAACGCCCCCTGTAGATTTACCACAAAAAAATTATCAGATTCAATTTTCTGACAAGGTTGATATTAATCCTAGCTTCGCCACTTGGATTAATCAAATCACAGAAATGGATTTAGGAAGTCGCTTTCAAAATGCCCGTGAAGCTTTGACATCTCTCGAGTCAAAACCAAAACTTCAACCATTAGTTACACCTCAAAAAAATCCTCTCAACTTAAGCATTATTATTACCATTAATAAATCTCCAGATATGATAGAAATCTATACTCATGCACCTAGTTTAAGAGAAATTCAAGGTTCTGGAATGTTCGGTGGAATTTTTTGTATATTTGTGGGATTACTGCTAACTAATCCTGTTTATGGGATTTTGTTCTTTATCCTGATTTTGGCAGGAGTATTTACCTTATTTGGAGAAAAGAATTATATTTATTTTGACCATAATTATTTTCGGACAGAACGACATTTATTGGATTTTACTTACGGAAAACGCCAGGGAAATACTAGAGATATTCTACAAATTTCATCATCTAAATTTGAATCAGGTTATCAAGTGATGGTTCAATCTGAAAATAATAAATATCAACTAGATCAAGCAATGAATAGCAAAGATAGTACATCCTTGGTTGAGGAAATTAACGAATGGTTGAATCAGATTAACTAGCGATCGGTTTTTAGCAGCTCGGGGTTAAAATATCCGTCAAGACTTTTGAGATCAAGGTCGTAGTAGTAGCGTGTCTAGGCTAAAATTCTGGCTAAAAAAACCTAACCCCCCAACCCCCTTCCCTACCCCCCCCGGGGGGTAGGGAAGGGGGAGAAGACTTCGCGCCTCTCCTTGCAGGAGAGGGGTTGGGGGAGAGGTCTTCATTGACTCGCTCTTTACCCACATTTTAAAGAG
>NZ_JAAHGT010001195.1 GCF_010672385.1 Okeania sp. SIO2F4 | reverse complement strand
AGCTGATTTATTAGTTTTTTGTCTGACTTATATGTTATTTGACTCTGTGACAGTTGAGAATTTCAAAAAGTTAGCTTACGACAAAGGTCATCGCTGGAAAATGATGTTAGTCATTAATAAAATGTCTGATGAAGCTGGAGAAGAGGAAGAAAAAATTGCTAACTATCGCCACAGTTTAGCAGTAGCTCTTAAACCTTTTAGTCTTGATGAATTTCCTGTTTGTTTTATTGATGCTAAAGATTATTGTGATGGTATTGATGAGAATGATGATTTTTTGCTGGAAATTAGTCGGTTTGAAACTTTTATTGCTGCTCTAAATACTTTTATTGAGAGTCGAGGTGGCTTGGCAAAATTTGATACTCCTGTCAGAATAGCATTAAAATTTGTAGAAGATGCTCAGTTAATTTTTCTGAGCAACTCTACGGTAAATAAAACTTTTTTTGAAGTAGCTAACCGTCTATCTCGGACTATCCGAAAAGAACGAGATAGACTCCGCACAAAAGTTAAAGGTATTTGCCTATAAATGTCTTCAGCTATTGTCAAAGAAGGAAATGAATTAGCAATGGCAGTGGGAACTGATACAGATTTTGAAAAGCTGAATAAAACAGCAGAATTAAATGTTCGTAATTGCTATGAAAAAGCAGAAAGTAAATTGCAAGAAATTTGCGAAACAGCAGTGGAAGATATTCGGGAAGAAGTTGCAGAGGTATTAGATAGTGATTTGGTTAAAGCTTTTGTTTCTTGTTTGGATAAAGAGCAAAATATTTCGGCTTCTAGTATTAATGATGGCATAAATTTTCAACAGCTTAAATCTCAAGTTGACTGGATAAAAAAGATTGCTGAAGTTGCAGGTTTAAAAGTAGAAAAGTTAGCAACTAGAGGTTTTTTGAAAACAGCGGGGAGTGGTTTTCTTCCTTCTGGGAATGTAGCAGGCAGTAATTTACATCTAACTGTTTTAGGAGTAGGAAAATTTATAGGTTTTAAGTTTAAACCTTGGCAAGCAGTTGGTATTGCTAAAAATATTGGTAATGCTGCTAAATTTTTAGGTCCTGCTGTTGCATTAGTTTCTGTGGGAATGGATGTTTTGGAAATCCACAATGAAAGTCAACGAGAAAAAGAAATGGCTGATTTACAAAGAGAGATTTATAGTCAATTTCAGAAAATAGCTAAAGATTTAGAGGTACAACTAGAATCACAATTATCTGATTTTGAAACTCAGGTTTATACAGAGATTGAAAAACAAATTGCTGCAGCGCTAAAACAGGAAGAGGAAATTATAGCTACTTCTAATAATTGGATCAAACAACTAAGATAAATTCGGAATAATTTTGAGCTTATCCTCCAATATATTCAGAAGGCAACGGCAAAAGCAAGAGGTTGAGTAGGATGATTACTTAAGGGTAATTAATTTCTGATTTTTCCTAATGTTTATCCTTTCCTTGCTTTCTGAAAGTAGCTCAAGATATAAAGGCTAAAACTCACATTCCGCATGTCAACTTGCAATACTAAAAGTAATAGAAAAATCGTTAGCTTGGCAGGTATTCATAGCTGAAGTCAGAACTTAGAAGGTGTCAAGTCAGATATTGCGCTCTAGTTTTTAGATTTTAGATAAACTGTCTGGATAGCGACAGTGCGTAGCACCGCTACGCGTTTCATGTCGCGCAGCAAAACGCCCTCTTGCTGGTTGATAATTAATTCAACTGTTGCGCTCTAGTTTTTAGATTTTAGATAAACTGTCTGGATGGCGATAGTGCTACGCACTGCTACGCGTTTCATGTCGCGCAGCGAAACGCCTAATACCAATTCTCCATGAAGTTCACTTGATATTTAAAGATATAGCAGTCGTCATTACTGGATCGGACATTCTCGCTCTTCTCAAATATAGTCATAACAAGAACTTAACTTCTGTACATCGCCAATCCGACGGCTACCCTATCTGACTTCAACTATTATCCTTCTGGCAACCACAATAAATCCGTTACTCCAAAATTTTTACCGCATTGACTAATTAAGGTAGTAAGTTGACCACAATGATGAGTTTGATGGTTGAAAAAGTGCAGAAGTAAATGCCACAATGGAAATTTACATTCTCGTTGCTGAGACCTACTTTTGACATCCTCCTCGGCCTAAAGGCACGGGGATTCCTACCGAGCCGTAGCTCCTCGGCGAGTTGACGTTTCACAGGCTGCTGCTACTTTGGCAGTAGTCTTCTGCTTGCCTCCAAGTCCGTTTAATGTCTCGGGCTGCCCGCCCGCGACTAATATATTTATTGCTGCATTCTCATCTCTGTCATGTTTTGCCCCACAATTGAGACATTCCCACTCGCGGATTGATAAATCTAATTTTCCACCTTTGAAACCACAGCATGAGCAAGTTTGAGATGTTGGCTCCCAACGACTAATTACCCTGAAATCGCGACA
>NZ_JAAHGT010001194.1 GCF_010672385.1 Okeania sp. SIO2F4 | reverse complement strand
TCGGAACAAAAACTAATTGAATAATATCAAAAGCTTTTCTATCGGATGATTTTTTCTGCGGTTCATTCAGAATCATTACTAAAGTAAAAATAAAACAAAATAAGGCTATTAATACATCTAAAAGCCCTAGTCAAACACGCGAAACTAAAGCCTAAATTTACCATTTAACCCTCCTGTAGTTCTTGAAAAAATAAAATATTTGCCTGTCTATCTTAATTTTAAACTATTGAAAATGTGAAATTCAGGTTAATAACAGAAAAAGAACAGGAAGAAGAAAGAAAGAGGAAGGAAGAAGTTTGTCAACTGTTCCCTGTTCCCTTTTCCCTACTATATAATGTGAAATTCAGGTTAATAACAGAAAAAGAATAGGAAGAAGGAAGAAGGAGGAAGGAAGAAGTTTGTCAACTCTTCCCTGTTCCCTGTTCCCTATTCCCTACTATATTAAGAATTTATACTTCCCAAAATATACAAACTTAATAATGTTCCACTATTCCATAAACTATGTAATAACATAGAAGATAAAAGATTACGAGACCTGGTATAAACTATTCCTAAAATTATTCCCAAAACTGCTAAAGGTAGCACTTCAGAAATATTCAAATGAGCCAGAGCAAATAAAAAACTACTTGCGACAATTGCTCCCCAAATAGGCAGATATTTTGTCAAAGAAGGTAACAAAAATCCGCGAAACATAATCTCTTCAAAAACTGGTGCAGCAATAGAAGCTGTCACAAAAAATAGAGCTAAAGCTAATCCATCTTGCCCGTTTAAAGCAATAGGTAAAATTGGATTACTGCCACCTTGACCTTGCCATAATTGTTGATTAATTAGAGATATTAAAATTACCATTGGCAAAGCTACAAAATAACCACCTAAACCCCAGAAAAACCAACCACCGCGTAAATCAAATTTAAACCAACCTTCCGGCAAGGGAAAAAATGACTTTAATGATAAATACAATACTAAGAAGCCGCCTAGAGAAAACAAAATATAAGTACCAAGAATATATCCTGCTTGTACCCTAACTCCCATCATTGCAGGTTGCCAATTTGTGAAACTTTTAAAAATCTCTAATCCCAAAGGAATCATAATTTGTCCGACCAAGAAAAACCCTACGACAAATACTTGTAAAATTGTTTCACCATCCCAACTTACTTCCCAAGGTATATCGGCATTTTTTAATAATAAAGATTCCTTTCCAGAAATTAACCATTGCACTCCTAAAAATATCAGTAATCCTACTCCGAATACTAATCCCATTCCCGGCACACCAGCAATAATAGCTAACTTTAATACTGCTTGTTCTGCTATTTCTTGTTCTTGGTTTTGTAGTTCAGCTAAAGCTTCCTGTCTTTCCTGTAATTTGTATAATTCTTTTAAAGCACGATAGCGAAACCATCCATCTAAATTTTGTTGAATTAAAGCTTCTGCATTAGGTAAAATTTTGGCTGGTTTACTCCATATTTCTGCTAAAATTTTTGCTGTTTCTCCTAAAGGTTGATTTGCTGTTTCTGACTCAGTTAAATTTTGCCAACTTTGCCTGGCTTCATTTACTTGATTTTTTTGTACTTGCAAGATACCAATATTAATATCAAATTCATTAATCAGATTTTTTAACTCATTTATATTCTGATTTAACTGTTTATTTTGTGCCGATATCTGCTCTTCTAAAGGCAAATTTTGTAATTTATTTTCTTGTTTTTCCAGTTGTTTTTGAGCAGACTCACGAGCATTTTTGTATTGTATTAATCCAGCTTGATAAGAATCATTACCAATCAAAGCTTGACTAGCTAGATTAAAATTTTTACTGTCTAAATCTTTAGGTTCCCATTCCGCAGCGTGCAACAATAAATTTGTCTGATATAACTCCAGACGACTTTGAATTTGTGGCTGAGTTACACTACTAATTAAAGAAAAACTAAGAAAAGCGATCGCTACAATAGTCAGAATACTTAAAATTAACTTTTTAATTGTCATTAATATCTCCGTAACTAAATACCATTTCAGTTTAAATATCTCACAATTAGTTTCACTCCCATAGCAATTTTCATACTGGTAAGGTACAAAATTCGTTTGTTTTAGGGAAGAAAAAATAGATAGAAAAATTACTCTACCTCAAAAGTATGAGAAACTCTATATTATATGAAATGATATACTGAAATTACTGTAGCGTAAAAATTTTCAGACCATACAATTACTTTTGACTCTTGTTTTTTTCAGGAGCTTTCGAGAATGAAAATATTTGTGGTTTTCCACTGAAGAGTTATAGATAGAAAGACTTGATGAGGGAAAAGCAAGCATTTGTTGAGGCTTCACAGGATGAAAATATTTCTGGTATTTCTCCACAGAAAAATTCCTGAATATGAGCGATTGTCTTTGAATTAGAATATTTTGTTGAATAAAAATTCATGTTTGTAGGCA
>NZ_JAAHGT010001193.1 GCF_010672385.1 Okeania sp. SIO2F4 | reverse complement strand
ACCACAAGAGGGATGGTTGCGATGACGACATGTTAATATATATTAAATAAATATATATATATATATACGTATATATACGTATATATATTTTATAGATATATATACGGAAATATGTGCGGAATGTGGGATTAAAACTTCTGAGAATTTTTGGAGTCTTCCTTTTTAGGTTTCCAAAAATACTCCTATAGAACGGAATTTTTGATAACGCTGTTTTCGACGTTCTTCACTACTCAACTGGCTTAATTCGTCTAGACTTCTCAATATGGCATTTTTGAGATTTTCCGCTGCCTGTAACGGGTTAGCATGAGCGCCACCATTGGGTTCTGGAACTACATCATCAATAATTCCTATCTTTTTTAAATCCCAGGAAGTTATCTTCAAGGCATCTGCTGCTTGAGAAGCCTTGCTAGCATCTTTCCAGAGAATAGCTGCACAAGCTTCAGGGCTAGCAACTGTATATATAGAATGCTCTAGCATCAGTAATCGATCGCCTACTCCCACACCTAACGCTCCACCTGAACCACCTTCTCCAATCACTGTACAAATTATTGGTACATCCAAATGAAACATTTCTCTTAGATTATAGGCGATCGCTTCTCCTTGTCCTAATTTTTCTGCTTCTATACCTGGCCATGCTCCTGGAGTATCAATAAATGTCAAAATTGGCATTCCAAAGCGATTGCCATGATCCATAAATCTGATTGATTTTCGATATCCTCCTGCTGAGGCCATACCAAAATTACGAGCTACATTATCTTTTGTATCTCGTCCTTTTTGATGACCAATTATTACTACTGGTCTTCCATTTATTCTGGCCAAACCTCCTACTATTGCTGGGTCATCACTACCACCACGATCCCCATGCAACTCTATCCACTCATCACCAATAGCTTGAATGTAATCAAGAGTGCTTGGTCGCCTGGGATGGCGGGCTAACTGTAGTCTTTGCACGGGGGAAAGACCACTAAAAATTTCTTGACGTAGTTGAGTTGCTTTTGCTTCTAGTTGATGAATTTGCTCAGAAACATCTACACTACTGCAATCTTTAGCTAGTTCACGAATCTGATTTATACGGTTTTCTAATTCTGCCAGAGGCTTTTCAAAATCTAGTAGAATTTTACGTTCTGATTTAGGCACACGAAGTTTCTTATTTTAGGTTGCACAATTACATACATCTTTGAAATCCTCCCGGGCTGTTAGGCCAGGGAATTCCTACTGAGCCTTAGCTCAAGGACGGGTTGACGTTTCATAGGCTGCTGCTAACAGATTAGCTAGTTTTTCACTTGCCTCTACGTCCCTTTTATGTCTCGGACTGCCCGCCCGCGACAATAATACTATAGCTTATCTCTCCTACTTAATCAATCAAAAGTTGCCCTAAAAGGGCGAGGCTTTAGATCGAATTTTTTGGTAAGTTTAGCACATTTGACCAGTTTTTTGATTAACGTAGTAAAGTCATCCATAGAGAAGCATCTACAATTCCATTTGGGTGTTGTTGATATTTTCTTTGAGCAGCCTTAACAGCAGCTTGAGTTTTCGGGCCAAATACTCCATCAACTTTTCCCTTTAAAAAACCTTGGACTTTTAGGCGTTGTTGTAATCCTCTAACTGCATCACCTCTCATACCAATTTTTAGAATTGGCAAATGAATATTAGAGGTTTCTGTATTTGATTCAATTTTTGGGGGAGAGTCGTTAGTTGTGGCAGGTGAAGTTTGATTTTGGGAACAATTACAATTTAAGTTTGTATCTTCTTGAATTGTAGTTCCATTGGTATAATTATAATTTTTGGCTGCTGGTAATAAACGGTTCCATGTATTTTGGTCAACTATTCCATTTTGCATTAATCCTACAGATTCTTGAAATTTAACAACTGCAGCAGCAGTAGTGTCAGAATATACTCCATCTACCTGCCCAAAGTAATATCCTAATAACTTTAAAACTCCTTGTAATTGTAATACTTCTTCTCCCTGACTACCTGCTTTAAGTGTTGGTCGATTAATAGTAATAGGTATAGAATTAGTTTTTACAGGTATTTGTCCCCACATAGTGGTGGCACTACTTAAATTAATTACGAATAAACTAAAACAGCTTAAACCAAATATCCAGCTTGAACTTTTGCCAAGTTTGACTGCTCTCCCAATTAAGTTTCTTAACATTACACTTAGGTATTCATAAAGTTACAGTTTTTTTATATCTAAGAAATATCTCGTTCCTGTTTTATATCTCAAATAAATTCACTGGGGTCAAAATTGTGGAATTTCATCTCTCATAAAGATTACTAAGATTACTAATAAACAGGAATATTTAGGCAAAATTAATTAGATTTTTTTTCCATGAAATTAAAGCCAGAATATCAGGTATTCAACAATTAATTATTACCTCTTATGATAACGGATAGGATTGACTAAAAGGATTTTTTTTTTGTA
>NZ_JAAHGT010001192.1 GCF_010672385.1 Okeania sp. SIO2F4 | reverse complement strand
ATTCAGAATTAAGTATGGTGGAATTATTTGATTGAATAGATTTATCAACAGCATCTTTTTCTAACTTAGAAAGTAGTTGATGATTATTCTTTAGTTCCAAAAGAAGACGAGGATATTGGAGGGTAATAGCAGTAAACTTAGCTATTTGTTCTATGGTTATTTTTTCTTTTTCAGCAAAAGTAACTCCAATAGAATAATAGGCAATATAAATCCTGAGTTTGAGTAAATTAATATATTGTTTTAACTGGAGTTTAGACTAAATAGTTGAAGATAAAACCAAGTAAAGGATGGAAAAAATCTAGACCATCAACAGATATGGGAAAAAAAGATCGGTGAAGCAGATGGAGGAGCTGAGTAATTTTCTAACTACAAGTAATACGAATTCGTATAACTTATCTAACTTCTATAGCGGTGTATTGACATACTACTATTGTATTTAATATATTACAAAGCCCTGCTACATGACAGATATTTTTCACAAACCATGGGATAGAACTCCGTTCCGCTGTCGCGATCGCGCCTACCTTAAAGTTTGGTAGACTCGCGGGTTTGACTTTGACAGGACTTACCCAAGGAAAATGTATATAGTCCATGGTAAATATAGCGATTGCGCTCTGCAAAGCTCCGCTAAGGCTATGATTTTTAGAGAGCGATCGCTTCTAACGAGCAACTAAATCCTATAGGAATAATTGATATCTTTTGGAGGAGCTGAGTAATTTTCCAACTACAAGTAATACGAATTAGTATGACTTATCTAACTTCTACTCGTCAAATTCTTTTGTCGGCAATCATTTCAGGTAAAATCAGGCATTAAATCAAAATTATCTTGCCAAAATGCCTGATTTGAAGTTAAAATTATTCCGTAATCAAGTATATCATCTCTTGGGAAATGCGAAGGATGCTGTGTTTGAACTTACTGATGCAGCCATATTAAGTCCTCGTCCTAATTCTCTGGCAGAATTATCTTTCTCACCAGTCTTTCGCCGACGATGGCATAGTGTTTATGAGGCTATAGAAGATTGTTCTCCATCACGATACAAACTGATGGAAGTTTATATTAGCCACATGATATTAAATCAAAGGCCATTATTAGTAGGAGACCATAGTGCTTGGCTAAAACCAGATGCAGTTACACTGCAAGAAAGAACTTATGAACATCAACCTGGTAAAATTAAAGTCAATCAACCAATAGGAGTAGGCTTTGGGTATAGTACATTAGCTTACATACCAGAGGAAAAAGGAAGTTGGGCATTACCTTTGCTTCAGGAAAGAATTAACAGTAGTGATACTGCTATCAGTAAGTTAAGTGAACAGTTAAGAAAAGTCTGTCCTTACTTAGAAAAGAGAGCTATAGTGGTTGTGGATAGTCAGTATGGATGTGCCTCGTTTGTCAAACAAACCGCAGATATTCCCTGCGATCAATTGATGCGGTTAAGTTCCAATAGATGTTTTTACGGTGAACCAATAGGTTATAATGGTCGTGGTCGTCCTCGGTTACATGGAAAGAAATTTAAACTTAATGATGAGACAACATGGAGTCCAGAAGCTCAAAAAGTAGAAGTGGAACATCCAACTCAAGGAAGACTCCAGATTCAAGCATGGCATAATTTACATTTTCGACAAGCGTCTAATGAACCATTATCACTAATTCGAGTCCAGAAATTAGACTCACCCAAAAGTAAGCCCCTGTGGTTAGCTTGGAACGGAGAACAAATGCCGACTTTGATAGAAGTAGTTGAGTTCTATCTACGTCCCTTTACGATTGAACATTGGTATCGCTTCTGCAAACAAAGGTTACACTGGACTTTACCCAATTTTGGCACTAAAGAGCAATGTGATCGATGGAGTGATTTAATGCCCATGATGACTTGGGAGTTATGGTTAGCTCGTGAGGTAATTGTAGATTGTCCCTTACCTTGGCAGAAATCACAGATTAACTTGACTCCGGGAAGAGTTGCCCAAGGTTTTGGAACAGTTATTGCCCTAGTTGGAACACCCACATCTGCTCCCAAACCCCGTGGAAAATCTCCAGGCTGGAAGAAAGGTCAACTTCGTCATAAAAGAAAACGATACCCAATAGTCAAAAAAGGTAGGGGCAAGTTTGAAAGTCAGAAAAAAGACACCAAAAATGTCAAATTTGCTTAATTGAAATCAAAAATTGTTTCTCACGTCTGTTGATAGTCTAAATTTTTTCAATCCTTTGCTTGATTTTATCTTCAACTATTTAGTCTAAACTCCAGTTTTAAACGACGGGGATTATAATCAAAAAAAGGAGCAACCATCCGAGTAGCTAATTTCAAGTTTTCTTGGTCTAAATCTTTTTCAATAATTGGGAAAATAGGTAAATCTGGAGGTGGCAGTGTTTTTTGTAGAGATTCTAATTTTTTACCTATACCTAGTATTCTTTTAATAACTTGTTGTAATATA
>NZ_JAAHGT010001191.1 GCF_010672385.1 Okeania sp. SIO2F4 | reverse complement strand
AATATTTCCCAGATAAAGTATCCGCTTAAATAGTTATCCCATCTTAGTTAAAAAGGGAGGTTCCATAGAACCTTCCTACAAAACTTTTAGAAAAGACTAATAATTCTGGCTATTTATTAGACATCTCCAATAAAAAAAAATACATCAATTATTTCCCCCTACTCCCTACTCCCTACTCCCTTATTCCCAAACACACGATTAAAGAAAGGTATAATTTCAGACCAAGCTGAAGTAGTTGCAACAGAGTCATAACGATAACCATCATCACGCATGAAAGTATGCTCTGCTTCATATAAGAAAATTTGGTGAGTTACACCAGTTTGCTCTAAAGTTTGAATCACGGTTTGGCGATCGCCTTCTGGTGTGTGAGGATCTTGACTACCAAAGACAATAAGTATTTCACCTTCAATTTCACTCACTCTTTTAATTGTATCAGCTACCCCCTTACCTAACTTCCCACTAGGAATGCCAGTGGGATAACAACAAACTGTAGCTTTAATATCTTTTTCAAAAGCAGCGCGGAAAGCTAAATGCCCACCAATACAAAAACCCATAGCTCCTATTTTATCAGCAGCAACAGAACTTTCTGCTTTGAGAAATTCAATAACAGCCAGAGTATCTGCATCATATTCAGGCACTGCTGTTCGACGAGCATTATCATTACCCCGCATCCGCCCCAGGTCATCTGGCTCAATGACTACACCTATTGGCTCAGTTCGATGAAAAATTTCTGGGGCAGCTACTACATAACCATATCCTGCCAAATAGTTAGCTAGACGAATTATTGGGCCTCCTAACTGATAGATATCGCTGTAAAATACAATACCTGGGTAAATTCCTGGTGCTTTGGGGGTTGCTACATATACACGCATTAAACTGTCATCAACAGTTAAATTAACGTTACGTTTAGTAATTTGCACCTACTACCTCCATTGTTGTACTCAAGAATTTTTCTACAACACGAGAAAAAGACGGGAGCTTAATAGCCCCGTTGTTTCAACACGGGGCGGAAAAGCGACACGAGCGGATTTATCCGCCGTCTTAATGCCTATCATGATGTGGGTCATTAATATAAGCCATTACCTTTGCTGTACTAATTTTACCAGATGTATCATAAAAATAACTCTTTGTCCAAAGAGAAGGTAGTTTTGTTAATTCTCGAAATTCCTCTCTCCATATTCTTGAGCTTCTTCCCTTAAAAGCTCTAACCACTTCAGATATAGTTGTTTTTTCATCATATTCTACTAACAATTGACATCCTCCTCGGCCTAAAGGCACGGGGATTCCTACCGAGCCGAAGCTCCGATGCGAGTTGACGTTTCACAGGCTGCTGCTACTTTGGCAGTAGTCTTACGCTTGCCTCCACGTCCGTTTAATGTCTCCGAATGCCCTCCGGCGACTAATATATTTATTGCTGCATTTTCATCACGGTCGTGCTTGACACCACAATTCAAACATTCCCATTCTCGCACCTTAAGGTCTAATTTACCACCTTTAAAACCACAGCTAGAGCAGGTTTGAGATGTTGCTTCCCACCTGCTTATCACTCTAAAATCACGACCGTATTTTTCAGCAATTCCTTCTAACAGTGTCCTAAATTGTCTCCAACCTAAATCTGATATGGCTCTGGATAATTTGCGATTTTTTATCATACCAGAAACATTGTCATACCTCTAAAACAATTGTTTGGTTTTCACGAATTATTTCAGTGGATAATTTATGTAGAAAATCTGTTCTCGTATCCTTGAGTTTGGCATGAAATTTAGCAATTCTCAACCGTGCTTTTTCGTATCGATATGATCCCCTAGTTTTTTTAGATAAAGACTTGCTTAACTTACGTTAGCGCAGCTCCTCTGAAAGAGGCTACTTATTAATCCTTTTATTCAATGGTTTTGGTGCATCAATTTTTTGACAATTACTCCCATTACTCAAAGTTGCAAAAGTTTTAATTCCTAAATCTATACCTACTGAATTATCAGTTTTTGGTAAAGTTTCTGGTTGTATTTCTACTACAAAACTTAAGAAATATCTGGTAGCTGAATCTTTAATTACCGTTACTGAAGAAGGTGGATTTGGCAATGGTCTTGACCAGGCAACTTTGAACTTTCCAATCTTAGCCAAGTAAACTTTTTCTTGATATACTTTAAAACCTCTTAGGGTAAACCTAGCAGATTGTTTTGACCTTCTAGTTTTGAATTTAGGAGGTTTAACAGGTCTACCTTTTCTCTTACCTTTGCTTGAAGTAAAGAAATTTTGATAAGCTTGGTTTAAATCATTTAATGATTGCTGTAATGGTACAACTGAAACTTCTGATAACCATTCTCTGTCTTCAGTGTTTTTAGCTTGAGTAATAAAAAGCTTTTGTAATTCGGATAAGTCAAGTTTCTTTTCTCCTGAAGTATACTTTTCTTGGCAGCAAGCTAGGCTAT
>NZ_JAAHGT010001190.1 GCF_010672385.1 Okeania sp. SIO2F4 | reverse complement strand
TCAGGGAAATGCTTTAAATTTTGGTAAGTCTAGGGCTCGTTTTCAGATGGAGGCAAAAACTGGAGTATTGTTTGATGATGTGGCAGGTATCGAAGAAGCGAAAGAAGAATTGCAGGAAGTAGTCAGTTTCTTGAAAAAACCAGAGAAGTTTACAGCTATTGGGGCGAAAATTCCTAAAGGTGTACTTTTGGTAGGACCTCCAGGAACAGGTAAGACTCTATTGGCAAAGGCGATCGCTGGTGAAGCAGGAGTTCCTTTTTTTAGTATTTCTGGTTCAGAATTTGTGGAAATGTTTGTGGGTGTGGGAGCTTCTCGGGTAAGAGACTTGTTTAGAAAGGCTAAGGAAAATGCTCCTTGCATAATATTTATAGATGAAATAGATGCGGTAGGTAGACAAAGAGGTGCTGGTATTGGTGGGGGTAATGATGAACGGGAACAAACTCTTAACCAACTACTTACTGAAATGGATGGGTTTGAAGGAAATACAGGGATTATTATTATTGCGGCGACTAACCGTCCAGATGTTTTGGATGCAGCTTTATTACGTCCGGGTCGGTTTGATAGACAGGTGACTGTAGACTTACCTACTTATAAAGGACGTTTGGGAATTTTGGAAGTTCATGCTCGGAATAAAAAATTAACTCCAGAGGTATCTTTAGAGGCGATCGCTCGACGGACACCTGGTTTTTCGGGAGCGGACTTGGCTAATATGTTGAATGAAGCAGCTATTCTAACTGCTAGACGACGCAAGGAAGGAGTTACATCTTTAGAAATTGATGATGCTATTGACCGAGTGACTATAGGTTTGAGTCTGACCCCGTTATTGGATAGTAAGAAAAAACGGTTAATTGCTTACCATGAGTTAGGTCATGCTTTATTGATGACTCTGCTGAAAAATTCTGATCCTCTGAATAAGGTTACTATTATTCCTCGTTCTGGTGGAGTGGGTGGTTTTGCTCAACCAATTATGGATGAGGGGATGATTGATAGTGGGATGTATACCCGTGGTTGGTTAGTAGACAGGATTACAATTTCTCTGGGTGGACGTGCTGCAGAGGAGGAGATTTTTGGAGCGGCTGAAGTTACTGTGGGAGCTAGCAACGATATTAGGAGTGTGGCAAATTTAGCTCGTGAGATGGTAACTCGCTATGGAATGTCTGACTTAGGACCTTTGGCTTTGGAAAATCCGAGTGGGGAGGTTTTTTTGGGTCGAGGTTGGCAGTCGCAGCAGTCGGAATATTCTGAGGAAGTAGCTACTAAGATTGACCATCAAGTACGAGCAATGGCTGTTCATTGTTATGAGGAAGCTCGGCGAATTATTAGAGAAAATCGTGTTTTGATGGATAGGTTGGTAGATTTATTGATAGAGAAGGAGACTATTGAGGGTGATGAGTTCCGTAGAATAGTTTCGGAATATAAGGAATTACCTGAGAAACAGAAGTCGGCTATTAATTTACAAAAGAAAAGTTGAGGTTTGAGTTAGTTTTTGGGTGGTGGATGGTTGAAAAAATATTTTCACTCATTACTTACCCAAAGACGTTTTAGATAAGTCTCAAAATTTTGGTGGTCTGGGGAAAAATCTCTGAGGTTTACAGAAATAATTAGGTGGAGAATTTTGGGGTGTTTTAAGGAGGCGGTGAAAAACTATAACGTTTTAGATAAGTCTCAAAATTTTGGTGGTCTGGGGAAAAATCTCTGAGGTTTACAGAAATAATTAGGTGGAGAATTTTGGGGTGTTTTAAGGAGAGGTTGAAAAACTATAACGTTTTAGATAAGTCTCAAAATTTTGGTGGTTTGGGGAAAAATCTCTGAGGTTTACAGAAATAATAAGGTGGAGAATTTTGAGGTGTTTCTATGAGTGAGTGAAAAACTATAACGTTTTAGATAAGTCTCAAAATTTTGGTGGTTTGGGGAAAAATCTCTGAGGTTTACAGAAATAATAAGGTGGAGAATTTTGAGGTGTTTCTTTGACTGTTTCTATGAGTGAGTGAAAAACTATAACGTCTTAGATAAGTCTCAAAATTTTGGTGGTTTGGGGAAAAATCTCTGAGGGTGAAAGAAATAATAAGGTGGAGAATTTTGGGGTGTTTCTATGAGTGAGTGAAAAACTATAACGTTTTAGATAAGTCTCAAAATTTTGGTGGTTTGGGGAAAAATCTCTGAGGTTTACAGAAATAATTAGGTGGAGAATTTTTGAGTGTTTCTTTGACTGTTTCTATGAGTGAGTGAAAAACTATAACGTCTTAGATAAGTCTCAAAATTTTGGTGGTTTGGGGAAAAATCTCTGAGGGTGAAAGAAATAATAAGGTGGAGAATTTTGGGGTGTTTCTATGAGTGAGTGAAAAACTATAACGTCTTAGATAAGTCTCAAAATTTTGGTGGTTTGGGGAAAAATCTCTGAGGGTGAAAGAAATAATAAGGTGGAGAATTTTGGGGTGTTTCTATGAGTG
>NZ_JAAHGT010000119.1 GCF_010672385.1 Okeania sp. SIO2F4 | reverse complement strand
TGGAAAATTTTACTACCCATCTCCTCTGGCGGGGTGCTTGAGCAAATGAATTAACTATTGCTCTATACGCAATAGTTGGAAAATTTTACTACCCATCTCCTCTGGCGGGGTGCTTGAGCAAATGAATTAACTATTGCTCTATACGCAATAGTTGGAAAATTTTACTACCCATCTCCTCTGGCGGGGTGCTTGAGCAAATGAATCAATTATTGCTCTATACGCAATAGTCGGAAAATTTCACTACTCATCTCCTCTGGCGGAGTGCTTCAGCAAATGAATTAACTATTGCTCTATACGCAATAGTATTGGAGTGAAACAGCTAAAACTGTACAGACCGCTTTTTTGGTATAATTCTTGTTCTAGCAAGGTTTGACCATTTTTTTCTAATGCAATATTTAAGGTGTGTCGGTCTACTACTGGAATGACTCTTGCTGAAGGCTTTGATAGTTTTCTAACTTTTGACTTTTGAATTTTGAATTTTGACTTCACAAATGGACACTAAAACTATTTGGCAAGTAGATTATTACCGCCGTCCTCTCAAAGATAAACAAGACCAACAATTATGGGAACTATTAATTTGTACTCCCACTCGTAGCTTAGAATTTATTGCTATGTGTCCCCAGTCAGAAGTTAACGCTAATTGGCTCGTGGCACAACTACAAAAAGTAGGTCAAGACCAGGATTTACCAGATATAATTCAAGTATTTCGACCTCAGTCTTTGGGGTTAATAGAAACTGCAGCTCAAATGTTAGGGTTGAAAGTCGAACCGACCAGACGCACAACAGCTTTAAAAGAATGGTTACTCGAAAGGGTGCAACAATATCAGGATATGGAAGCATATACTGGAGAATTTTACGAACCCTTAGTATTAGATGCTCCTCCACCTGTACCATTAGCTGAAAATTTGTGGGGCGATCGCTGGAGATTTGCGACACTACCTGCTAGTAATATTGAGGATATTATTGAACGCCCCATACCTATTTTAGAAGCACCAGAATTTCTTTTACCCTTAAATTTAGGATTATCTTCAACACTGTCAATACCAGGGGTAGTTATAGATGGTGGTCGTCAGTCTATGAGATTAGCTAAGTGGTTAGAAGTAGCGCAACCATACCTTTTAAAATATATTCCTGGCGATCCTGATGGATTAATCTTAGAGGCAGGTTTAGTAGATCGGTGGGTAGTTGCTACTTTCTCAGACAAGGAAGTATCAGGAGCAGCCCAAATTTATGAACAGAGAAAACAACAGAGTCAGGGGTTACATTTTTTATTAGTGCAACCTGATGATTCTGGAATGACTTATAGTGGGTTTTGGCTTTTGCGGTAGAACTAAGGAATGAAAATTAATTAATTAAAATTCTTCATAACTTATATCATTTACCGAAAAATTAAGGTTTAAAGCCTCTCCTAATAGGAGAAAAAAGCGGTCGGCAAGCGAAGCATGACCTTAGGATGGGATGGATAGGTTACCTAACCATATCCAATCGACCAAGAGAGCGGTCCTTTGCGGAGCATGACCTAGGATTGGATGCATCAGAAACCTAACCATATTCAATCTCCCCCTTGAGAACAAAAAAATTCCTTTTAACCAATCCTCAATGTTTTAAGAAGAGGTAATTATTAATTATTAATTATTAATTATTAATTATTGAACCCCTTCGGGGGTAGCTCCGCTTAAGGATAATTAATTATAAAAAAGTCTTTGTTTCTAGTTGCGCTAACCGCACCCTAAATATATGTCTGGCACTACAGCGTAACTACAAACCTAATTATAATTGTTTTATTGAACTTCAGTTATTAAGTAATAAATAAGCTTCAGTAATGTTTTTAAAGATTATAGAGATGAAGTGAATATATCTATCTTATTCTTAATTTTCCTGCTTTCTGCTCTGTGCTGCCTACTCCCTGCTCTCAAGAAGATGTAGCAAAAATGGCTGAAATTTGGCATTACGCATCTAGCACGAAAGTATTGACTTGAGATTACTTTCCTGACGGAAAACTCCGCAAATGCTTTCACTTGTAATCATAGAAAAACCTTGTTTTCTGTAAATCCTAATTGTTAAAATCTCGATCAATAAATTATTCAGTGTTCTTTGTTCTTTTGCTAAAATGCAGCCATTAAAACTGATATTATCAAAGTTATGAAAGTTATTAAATCTGATAACTAATAATAAGTGATTAACTTCGGAGCAACTTGATGACTAACTGAAATGTTGAGCAAACATAAATATGTTTGATGGAGCAAAAGTAAGGGAAAAGGATAAAATTCTCAAAAATTAATTCTCTACTCTGAACTAATACTCAATACTCATAACCAATAAATTTGGCATAAATTTCAAACTTCCATTACTTTATCAGACTAATTCGTCCGGCTTCTAATTCTTCATAAACTTGTTGAATCTGGTCTTGTTCTGTAACAGTTAAAGAATGAAGCGAGAATAAAGCTAATCTTAAAACCTGGCGATCGCTGGCAGAAATTTTCCGAACTGCCAAAATATTTTTTACAACTGATTCTAGGGGAGTTTTTCTGGCTTCAACTTTGAGATTATTCATATTTCCTAATTAAATTTAGATAAATTTGAGACAAACAAAAAATATTCGATCAATCCTAGATACCCCCAGAAAGATGAAAAAATCTGTGGGCCAGAGAAAAAGAAAGGATATAATTATGATATTGATAAAAACTATCAATAGATATTTCACTACATTACGATAAAAATCCGGTAGTTTTTATGAAGATTTAGTAAAGATTACAGATAATTACTGATCTAATCAGGATATAGGTTTTTTTGATGTTTTGTAACAATTAATATCACTAAACAGTCAGTTGGCGCGAAATAATACGAACTTATATCCCGTAATATCAAGTCTACTGGATTGATCGTAATCAAAATGTTCTCCTCTCTACTCCTGCAAAATATCTTAAATATTCCCCTGTGATATCTATTTAATACAAATGTTGCTACATTAAGTTTGTTATTATGTGGTAAGTGTTAGAAGGTGCGCAAATATCTGAATAGTTATAGTTTTGCAGAGAATTTTACGGAAAAATTAAGGTATAAAGCCTCTCCATTCATGGAAAAAAAGCGGTCGTTTGCGGAGCATGACCTAGGATGGGATGGCGAGGTCTCCGTTCCCTCCGGGACGCTACGCGTTTCATGTCGCGTAGCGAAACGCTTGCCTCCAATCGACCAAGAGAAGAAAAAAATTCCTTTTAGGCAATCCTATCTGTTATAAGAAGAGGTAATTATTAATTATTAATTATTAATTGTTGAATGTAGCGATATTTTTGAAATTTGGTATTATCTGTTGCCTATTTCTTATTCTCTGTTCCCTATTACCGATTATTTGTGGGTATTTAACCAGACATAATATAAAATATTTGGAGTAAGAGGAATATCAGGTAATCAAAGTATGACTGAAGTAAAGATTGGCATTATTGGTGGTAGTGGTTTATACAAAATGGCAGAACTTAAAGATGTAGAAGAGATAAAGGTAGATACTCCTTTTGGCTCTCCCTCTGATGCTTTCATTGTTGGTACTTTAGAAGGAACAAGAGTAGCGTTTCTCTCCAGACACGATCGCAACCACACTTTATTACCATCTGAATTACCATTTCGTGCCAATATCT
The DNA here is from genome assembly GCF_010672385.1 of Okeania sp. SIO2F4. Taxonomy (GTDB): domain Bacteria; phylum Cyanobacteriota; class Cyanobacteriia; order Cyanobacteriales; family Microcoleaceae; genus Trichodesmium. The sequence goes on along the minus strand of NZ_JAAHGT010000119.1, from coordinate 12,300 downwards.
ATGGTATGAAAAGTTTGGGTGTGGAATATTTAATCTCTGCTTCTGCAGTAGGTTCCCTCAAAGAAGAAGTCAAACCCCTAGACTTAGTAGTAGTAGACCAGTTTATTGACCGCACAAAAGGTCGGCCATCTACATTTTTTGGTGAAGGAATAGTAGCACATATTACTTTTGAAAATCCTACTTGTCCTCAACTAGCAAAAATGCTGGCGGATGCTGCGGAAAGTTTGAACTTGCCAGATGTAAATGTGCATCGCAGTGGTACTTATTTATGTATGGAAGGTCCTGCTTTTTCTACTAAAGCGGAGTCGAATTTATATCGTAGTTGGGGTGCAACAGTTATCGGGATGACAAACTTGCCAGAGGCAAAGTTAGCAAGGGAAGCGGAAATAGCTTATGCAACTCTAGCTTTATCTACAGATTATGATTGTTGGCATGACGAGCATGATAGCGTGAGTGTAGAAATGGTGATTGATAATTTAAAGAAGAATGCTGTGAATGCCCAAAAAGTTATTCAAGAAACGGTGCGGAGGTTGAATGAACATCAGTTTGTTTCTGATTCTCATTCAGCTTTGAAAAATGCAATTTTGACTCCTTTGGATAAAGTACCTGCTACAACTAAGGAAAAGTTGGGATTATTATTGCAAAAGTATATTTGATGTTGAAAAAACAAGTGTGTAGGGGTTTGCTGACCAAAACCCTACCTGACTCATTACTCATTTCTTGATAAACTATACCTAATTCTGAGCAAAAGACATTTATTCAACATGACTAACTCATCGACGGAGACTACAAGTTCATCAGTCAATTATAATTTAGAAGTAGCCAAACAAGAATATCAATATAACTATAACCACATTCCTCCTGTGGCAATGGTGGATAAATTACCAGATCGAGAACAGCCTTCTAAAGAATGGTATTTATTATTGGTAAAGAATATACGTCTTCTGTTTCTAAATACCCTAATTACAAACCGAGGAAACCGAGGAAATAGAGGGGTAAGAGACGATGTAATTAAATATATTTTAGAAGTAATCTATAAGGAGATAAAATCAATAAAAATTGAAGAGGATAGTAAAACTATACCATTTTTTCTCCAATTATTGTTGAGTCAAAATTTATTAATAACTCAACAATTTTTGAATCAAGGAATACCTAACGACTTTCGTGAAATAGATGACCTTTTTGTCTCCCTCCTGAAGGAAAATGGTCTGTCAATATTGAACGTTATTTTGGAGAAAGCTACAGAAGTATTAAAAGAAGGAAGTCCAGAAGGTCATGCAACCAGTCTTGAGGATTATCAAAAGCTCTTCTCCTATAAAGAGCTATTTCCAGAAACAGGAGGGATACCAAGCGTCGCTTATACTTTTGCAGAAGATGAAGTATTCGCTTATATGCGAGTAGCAGGTTATAACCCCCTAATGATTGAGCAGATATCAACTCTTGACGAACGTTTTCCGGTGACGGAAACTCAATATCAGGAAATTATGGGTAATGATGATTCATTAGCAGCAGCAGGAAAAGAAGGGCGACTCTATCTAGCAGACTATAAAATTTTGGAAGGTGCTCTTAATGGTACTTATCCTAAATACCAAAAGTATATTTATGCTCCTCTAGCTTTATTCGCAGTGCCAAAAGGTTCAGACCCAAACCGTAAATTACGTCCTGTAGCTATTCAATGCGGTCAAACCTCAGGAGCAGATAACCCCATCTTTACTCCCAACTCTTCTGAGTATGCTTGGTTATTTGCTAAAACAGTTGTAGAGATAGTAGATGCTAACTTTCACGAAGCTGTAAGTCACTTAGGGAGAACTCATTTATTTGTGGGAGCATTTATTCCACCTACCCATCGGCAACTCCCGAAAAATCATTGCTTAAGTCTGCTGTTGCGTCCTCACTTTGAAGGTACTTTAGCAATTAATGATGCTGCTCAGGAGAAATTAATTGCTCCTAAGGGTGGAGTTGATGGTTTACTCTCATCTACTATTGATAATGCTCGTGTTTTAACAGTATTAGGGTTGCAAAGTTATGGTTTTAATGGAGCTATGTTACCGGAGCAACTGAAGCAGCGCGGCGTTGACGATCCTAATTTGCTTCCTGTTTATCCTTACCGGGATGATGCTTTGTTGGTTTGGGATGCTATTCATCAATGGGTTTCAGATTATCTGAGTCTTTACTATTCTAGAGATGAAGACGTTCAGGCAGATCGGCGACTACAAGCTTGGGCAACTGAAGCTATGGCTTTTGATGGTGGTCGTGTACCTGATTTTGGTGAGGATGGAGGTATTAGGACGCTAGAGTATTTGATTAATGCTATAACGTTAATTATTTTTACTGCTAGTGCTCAACACGCTGCCGTTAACTTCCCGCAAAAAGATATAATGTCTTATGCTCCAGCGGTTCCATTAGCTGGTTATTTGCCTAGTTCAATTCTCAAAAAAGATGAAGTGAGCGAGCAAGATTATTTGGATTTGCTGCCTCCTCTTGAGCAGGCACAAACACAACTGAATCTTGTCTATTTATTAGGCTCTGTTTATTACACGAAATTGGGTGAATATCCGAAAAATCATTTTACTGATTCCAAGGTGAAACCTCTACTTGATAAGTTTCAGGAGAATTTGAATCAGGTAGAAGCTACTATTGAGAATCGTAATTTGAATCGGCCAGTTTACAGGTATTTGCTGCCTTCTAAAATTCCTCAGAGTATTAATATCTAAAATATAACGTTTGCAAGTTTGTCAAGTAGGAAAAATATCTCTGTTAAAGAATGTAGGAACGTTTCATATAACGTTCCTAATTCAATGGTTGTAAAAGAGACTTATAGCACTTTGCTTGGGTGTATTTATACTAATTCGATCGAAGAACATTTGTATCAGTATGGTATAAGATTATGTCCAGATAATTAGCGAGAAAAGTCCGTTCCGCTTACGGGAACAAACAACTTTCTCTTTCTTTTCCTCTTGATACTTTCTTTTTGTGACATTTTTAAAGTTAATTGGTATAACTTTTAGCAAAAACTTCCCCAAGCAAAACTACGCTAACCTGAAAAAAATGCTAAACTAAAGATGTAATATCAAATCCGGTAGCATTGGTGTAATTAGATAAAGATGCTGGGGAGATGGGGAGATGGGGAGATGGGGAGATATAGAAAGATTTAGCAAGAACTGAAGATGGAAAATTTTTTGATACCGAACCCGAGCGGATTTGATATAAAAATTAAATAGGAAAAAATTATGCGTAAAGTTTCTGTTAGTATCAATAATATTTTTCAGAATAGAGTAATTCCAATTGTAGAAAATTTTCTAGCTACCGATCGTTTGTTGGAAAATTTAGATAAAGATGAAATGGTGGGAATTATAGTTGATGTTTTGATGAGAAATTATTCTCCAGAACAATTGCAAGAAATGACTGATGAAACACTTACTTGTAAAATTAGACGCATATTAGGAGGGCAAGTAATGTTTGGACTACTGAGTGATTTAACAGCTAGAGAAATAGAAGAGTTTGATGCAGCAGTTAGAAGCTTAAGGAAAAGCTACTAATGGAATATTTATTAGACACAAATATATTGACTGCCATTCTTAAAAAAGATTCTAGACTATTTGATAAACTGAATGATGTTAATGCTAGAGAAGAGCAACTTTTTATCAGTTGTATTACTTATTTTGAAAGTGAGGGAGGTTTATTAGCAATTAAATCCCAGAAAAAGTTAGCTATTCTGGAGAATTTGTGTAAGAAGGAGCTAAAAATTTTGTTTTTAGACCGGATAGAAATAATTAATATTGCGCCTGGCATTTATGCAGATTTAAGAAGTAAGAGAACACCGATACAATTTCCCGATATTTTGATTGCAGCTACGGCAATTTATCATAATCTGGTTTTGGTTTCTAATGATTCAGATATGTCGAGAATTGAAGAGTTAATTTGGGAAAATTGGCTGCAAGAGTTACATGATAATTGTATTGAAAAGAGAAAGCGATCGCTCCAAATACTGCTCAAGGATGAAAATGCACTATAATAGAAAAGTGACTACAGCTCTAGGTGTCCATGAGTGGTATTAACCAAGAATTAAGTCCCCATCCAAGAACGAGCTTATTTGACAAGCACCTTCCTGGTACACCCCAAGTAGCAATATTGCTGAAGAAGGAGGGAAAAGCTCATGTTTTTAAAGACCGTGCTACAATGGAATTTGTTGTGAGGGCTATTATAGAAAGAGGGGAACTTACAGGGGTTGAAGATGAAAACGATGACTACGAACGCTATGGACTTTATTTTGACGAACCGATAGGTTATCAAATTAGAGCAGATGGTAACAGTCTTGCACTTTATTACGCTGAAATAAAAATTGTTAAAGGAGGTAATCAATATCATGTTATCCCTCGCACAAAACCTCGTCGAGCTACGCGATGATTGGGAATTTATTGAGTTATGGGTAGATCCGATTGTTTTCCCACCTCGAATTTTGATGTTAGCTGGTGGCAAACAGGGAAATTGCTGCATTTACGATGCCACTGCGAACTACAAACCTTTGTTTGAGAGTGCTATTTATGATGAAGCGCACTCGTGGTTAGTTGAGGATGATTACGAGCGCGTGGATGGTCGTCTCTTATCTGGAGAAATTTTTTAGTTTGAGGGCGATCGCTCCTGGTGAGTGGTAGAGCGATCGCGAAATGCTAATCAGCTTAATTTTCTATATCATTAAAGTCCTGTCCTGTATCTGGATCGAATACCCATTCCCAAACATCTGGAAGAAGATGAGTTCCTTCCTTTTCTTGAAACCAGGGAATAAGATTATTCTGTATAGAGCGTTTGTTACCTAAGACTGCATAATAAGCAAATCTAATGCAGAAAAATATCCCTAAACCTAATGTTAAAATAACAAGAAATATTGAGGCAATAATCCCGAAAGGAAATCTAATACTAACAATAAAAATCTTCATAATGATGACCTTATGGTGAGCTTAAATAAATAAATTAAATCTGAATTATTAATACATACCCCTTGTTTAGACCATCTCACCCACTCGCAAAATTCATTAATGGTTGAATGGTTTCAAGGTAATCTTCAATTCTGTTTTGATATTGACTGAATTTTAGAGTAAGTCTTTAGAGAGTATGACAGTTAATTGTTACAGCTAAGATGATTTTATTAAAAATATTTCAATGCTCATTGCTTTAATTCATTGCTTGTAGTAGACTGACACAGCTAAAACTGTGCAGAGCGCTTTTTTTGTAATCACCCTATCTCCCCATCACCCCATCCCCCCATCACCCTCCCCATCTAATGCACCATTTAAGGTGTGTCGGTCCAGTAGAACCAATTAAGTGAATCACTGGTTTGAGAGAGGTATCTTGAGAGTCAGTAAAATGTTTTACCCAATCAGTAGTGAAACCGGATACAAAACGCAGGGAAATTCCTAATGCTACTGCAACAACTAAAAACTTAACTAAAAATCTTATAACATCCATAAAATTATCGGGTTTATCAATAATTGACAATACTACAGTTACAACAAAAAGAGCAATTGTAGCTACAATAATAAATAGTATTGATGCTATAAATCGGTAAATCCATATAGCTGTTTGTAACTTTAATTTTTCTATTGGATCTACTAGAGGTGTATTCAAACTGGGAATGAAATTTGCATTAAAATCATATCTCACATATAATTCGATCGCCCAATATAAAATTGTTGAAATAACACTCATCCAACCTATTAATTTGAAGGCTTGACTATCAGAAAAGTAGTCAAAATCAAGAATTTTAAATTAAATTGTTAGTATTATTGCTGAAGCTATAAAAGTTCCCGCTAAAGTAGTCAGTAATTCGCCCATATTATGCTCCTAAATACTTTTCAATAATTAATAATTAATAATTAATAATTAATAATTACCTCTTCTTATAACGGATTGGATTGGCGCTCAAGGAATTTTTTTCTTCTCTTGGTCGATTGGATATGGCGAGGTTTCCTCGCCATCCCTCGACCGCTTTTTCTCCATAAATGGAGAGGCTTTATACCTTAATTTTCCGGTAAATAATCTTTTGATTTTTGACAATTAATAGCCCTGTTACTGTACATTTAAATTGACTTTTTTCCGATTATGGATTCCTGGGCGAACAGACGTTCGCCCAAAATTAGCTCATTATCTGAAGCTTACTGTATTCTGACTAATTTATTATTTGAACTGAGTAGATATTCGATGATTTACCATTGACTGGATTAATTACCTTGTACCAGTTATCACCGTAATTATTCATTTCGATCATTACTTCAGTACCATCTGCAGCTCCAATTCGACCAAAGTATTCTATCTTGTAAACCTTACCTGTATTCTGGGATACCACAATAACTTCACAGGTACTGCCACAACCCAAACCCTTTCTCAAAATAAAAGGTTCTGTTTTATTAGCTTTTGCTGGTTGAGCAAACATGGTGACAGTTGGTACTGCAATCAACAAAGGTAGAGCTACTGGCAAAACACTAGAAGAAAGCGTTAACAAAGAAGATGCAACAAAAGATTTGATTTGTTTAATCATGGTTTCGTCTTAATTTGTAAATTTTTTTGTCAGCCAGAAATATTTTCCCTGGCAAGAAATAAATTTGTTTTGGTATAGGGTGGGGTGTATTGCAAACCCGCATAACTTTCAGGTTCAATAGATTGAGAATCCAGGAATTATTGCAGTAACTGGCTTGGTAATTCTCTCATAAGTTGGTAATATTTATCACGACAGACAGTGTGCATACTAGCTGTGGTTATTGAGGAAGCTTGTAGGAGTTCGCCCATATCACCTCCTAACTTCCTGAGAACAATTAGTACAATATTGTCTCCTCCACTATAATCACAAATTCCTTGAGCTAATCGACCTTTTTGTTCATCAGACAAGTGTTTCCACAAAGGTAGTCCACCAAAAGAGAAATATGTACCTCTACCCCCCCAACTGTCTACTGCTTTACGATCGACTTCCTGCCCTATGGAAGCATATCTATTATCAGCTAGTAAAGTATAGGGAGGGTTTGATTTTGTAGTCTCAATGGGAATTACAGAAGATGATGATTGAGCTAAAGAAGATTTTGAAACATCCGCAGATGCACTTGATTGCAAGCCATAGCTAGGTAATACTCCTAGAGTTGCCATAGCTATAATCGTCATTGAAATTGTCTTAAAGACCATAATTTTAACTTCTCTTAAGTTGCTTTAGGTTCGTTGTGGTGAGGGGTGCATTCTAACGCACTCTAAATGCTGGAATTATCAAATATTCCTCTCATCCAAGAATTAGATGAAGCACCAAAGAGCCAGAAATATCAAGCAAAAGACAACTAGCGACTTGAACCTCCAAACATAGCATCAAGAATCGCAGCTCCTACTGCTAAAGCTCCTAATGTTCTGGTTGTTCCCAGAGTCGTATCGCTAAGGACATTACCTTGTGTATCTATTACCATATATTGTTGACCATTAGTGCCTTGATAATGGATAATAAACCCGTCTTCAGCCTCTTGATAGCCGAGATAATCGGCAAAAGGGTGATAGGAGGCAACGATTTCAGCTAACATTTGGTGGATCACAATTTCAGAAGCAGCCATATCAAAATTCCTCTTTTTTTGGGTATCTATTTATTCTGAATAACATTGAGTTTTTTAAGCTAAAAATATTATTCAGATTTTGTCGATGATCGACAATATTCAGCAACAAGTGTGATATCTGAGATCTCCAGAAATTAATATAATCAGGACTTACGCATCAGGAACGAGTTTTGGAGATTTGAGATTACTTCGCTGTCGCTCGTAATGACAGAATTACCTTATTTTGCGTAAGTCCTGATAATGTAGATCAACTATTTGATAAACTTCCAAAGTGTTATAAAGGCAAAAAAAGGAATTTGTAGTTGGGCTTTAGCCCGCTAAATATGTATCCATTGCTCAAACCCAACTACTAGCCTAATTATAAGTACTCAACCAAACATGATATAAGTCCTGTGAGAAATACTATCTCTTTGGCAACACTGCACTCAGGAGTTGGTAGCCCTTCCATTTCCTCAAACTACCAATCCCCAGAGCAGCAAATGCTAAAAGTCCCAATTTAGGATCTGATTCCGGAACTGGTTGCGGGTCGGCTTTAGGGATAACAACGCTGAAGTTATCAATGGTTTGTTGCTGGCGATCGGATTTACAGTAATCCAGAGGCTTGTCCGGCCCCTGCCAAACTCCACACCAGAGATACTCTATTCGATGTACTCCTGAATTTTCGCCGAGAAAGAAACCTACGAAGTTTTCATCGTAGCTGGTAAATTGTACGCCTAGATGATTTAGCAGGTTATTTTCCATATCGAAAAATTTGACGTTTCCTAGTATTGCATCGCGATTGGGAGAGCGCCAAGGATCAATCATGTCAAAACCGAAAGCGATCGCTTCATCGGGAAAAACTATATCGAATGCTGCCCAATCCGACTTGGCCAGACCTGCATTGACCGTAAAGGGTACTTTGGTGACGAGACTGCTGGGAAGTTGAGTGTCTGGGGCTACTTCCCCAAAAACAGAATTAAAATCTTCCGTGATGATGCTGTAGTCAGAAACAGCTCGTTCCCAGTCGTCGCGGTTGTCAAAAGCGTGGTAAGCGTGGGCTAGGTTTGGGGAAAATACTGCGGTCATAGTAGCTACGGTGGCAGCAATGGTTGTTAGTTTGTGGAAATTTTTGCTTATCATAAGGTTGATTTGGTTATTATAAAAAGGGTTGAAAATAATTCAGGGTAAAGGGTTTCGAGGAATTAAATCCATTGAAAAGCTATGGACTGGAAAAATCGGGGTTAAGTCTAAATGTCGGTGGCGATCGCTCTTTGTCCGTTTTGACTTGCATGGCTGGGTTGAGGAATTTGCCTCTGTGGGGGTAGGTGGTGGTAGTTTTGTTGGTCATGGGTTTTATTTTTAGGAAGGCGATCGCTTGTTTGTTCGTAGTAAGGACTTTAGTCCTCTAAAGTTACTGGTAAGTTGTCAGGGTAGGGTTAGTAACCGATGGGTTGTTAAGGAGCAATCTCTATCGATAGATTAGACTTTTATTTTGAGTTAGTTACTAAGATATTTTTTTCTCAGTAAATACTCTTATAAATATATATCTTATGTCTAATAAGTTACTTTATTAATAATCGTAATCTAAGTAAATAAATTTTTTGTCGATGATCGACAGTGAAGAGCAAAAAAATTTTTCACAAAATTTTAAAAAATTCTAAAGCTCACTTACAGCAAGCTATTCACCATAATATAATTTTAAAATCGACAAAAATATTTTCAGATTTTGTCGATCATCGACAATATTCAGCAACAAGTGTGATATAAGATAATTCCACAAATTAATATAATGGAGATAAATTATTTAGAAATGTCTAATGGCAAAAATTAATAGAAGATATACTTAACCAGGAAAAAATAAAATTGATAAATAATTATCTCTATCAATATCTATTTTTAATGTCATAATTTTCTAACTATTCAACCCTAATCATTAATATGTAATGAAAACAGACAGCATATTTTACAGACTGTTTTTGGAGATGCCAGGAATCTATTTTCAACTCATTGGTCAATCTCCAACTCTGGCAAATTCCTATCAGTTTCGCTCGGTGGAAATCAAACAAACTGCTTTTCGTTTAGATGGTGTATTGGTGCCTAATACTGAGTCTTCAACTACTCCCATCCATTTTGGCGAAGTGCAAATGCAAAAGGATACAGCATTTTACCGCCGATTTTTTGCCGAGATATTTCTCTATCTTTATCAATATGAAGAAACTAAGCATTGGCAAGCATTAGTAGTGTTTCGCAACCGCAAAATTGAACCTGAAGAGACTCAACCCTATCAACCATTGTTAAATAGCAGCAACGTTACCAGAATTTATCTGGAAGACTTGGGAGATGAAGCTTATGAAAACTTGGGTTTAGGTATAGTCAAGTTAATAGTAGAAGACCAAGCAAGGGCAGTACAACAGGCGAAAATGTTAGCTGCCAAAGCAACGGCAGAACTAGCAGACGATGCTGAACGGCAAAAAGTGCTAGAATTAGTAAAAACAATTATTTTATACAAATTTCAAGATTTAGAACCAGAGGAGGTAATAGAAATGTTAGACATGGAGGATTTTAAAAAATCTCGACTTTATCAAGGAATTAAGCGGGAGGGGAGAGAAGAGGGAAAACTATTAACAGTTCCTCTGTTATTAGAACTGGGGTTGACTGTAGAAGAGATAGCACGACGATTGGAATTAACTGTGGAGCAAGTACAACAAGCTGCTCAAAATCAGTCTAATTGATCTTAAAGAGCGATCGCTCCCAAAATATAGTTAGTTTTCCTCAAGCGATCGCTTTCTCTGAAAGTTTTTTGAATTTTATTAATAACAGGGGTGACAATGGCTAAAAAAGGAAAACCTAGTTATGTCCTCACAACACTAGGAAAAAGTAAAGTTGACGAGCAATTATTTGAATTATTTGGTGATAGATATAGCTTAACTCAAGTACAGGAAGAAGTTAGTTTAGACCGCACTACTGTCAGAAAAATTATCAAGACAAATGAAGGAGTTAATTTCAAAAGTATATATGATTTTTTTGGCAATCTGGGCATAGATTTAGAAGAATCTGATTATCAAGAAAAACAACAGAAAAAAGGAACTTATCAAGACTGGGGAGATGCACCTGATATTCCTACTTTTTTTGGCAGAGAAGCAGAATTGAAAACACTCAAAGAATGGATTCTCCAAGAACGTTGCCGACTCATTGCTATTATCGGAATTGGTGGTATTGGTAAAACAGCAGTCTCTATAAAATTAGGTAAAGGTGGTATTGGCAAAACAGATTTATCATTACATTTAGCACGAGGTATTCAACATGAATTTGAATTTGTAATTTGGCGTTCCCTGATTAACACACCTCCCATTACAGAAATTATTGACGATTTAATTAAATTTATTTCTCATCAAAAAATCGCTAATTTTCCAGACACAATAGACAAACAAATATCTCTGCTACTTGAATATTTAAAAAATCATCGTTGTTTATTAATTTTAGATAATGTAGAAAGTATCCTAGCACCAGGAGATGCTGCTGGAAAATATCGACCAGAATGTGAAGATTATGGTCAAATTTTATCAAAAATTGCCTCAGTTCCCCATCAAAGTTGTTTACTGTTAACCAGTCGGGAAAGAATTAATAATATTGAGAGATTATCAGGAAAACGTAAACCAGTTCGTTTTTTAGAATTAGCAGGTTTAAATCCTGTAGAAGGACGTGCTATTTTTGACGAAATTGGTGATTTTGTCGCTACGGATGAGGAATGGAAAAAATTAGTTGAATTCTATAACGGCAATCCTTTAGCATTAGAACTTGCAGCTCATCATATTAAAGAATATCCCGGAAATATTGCTGAATTTTTAACACAAGGAAAACCAATTTTTGCCGATATTCGGGAACTATTAGATTGGCATTTTGAACGATTGTCAGAGAATGAAAAAGAAATTTTATATTGGCTAGCAATTCATCGGGAACCAATTTCCATAACTAATTTAAAATCAGATATACTTACAAAAACTGCCCAGGATAATTTATCACAAACATTACGTTCCCTACAAATTAAACTTCCTCTAGAAAAAAGCCAAGATGGAAAATATTTTACCCTTCAGCCAGTCCTAATAGAATACATCACAGAAAAATTAATTACTACAGTTTGCCAAGAAATAGAAACAGGTCAACTGCAACTTTTTAATAATCATGCTTTACTTCAGGCTCAAGCTAAAGACTATATCAGAAATACTCAAAGCCGAATTTTTATTGAACCCATTACCCGCAGATTAATAGATATTTTCCAGACTCAACAAAACCTAGAAAATAATTTGCAATCTATACTAGAAAATATCCGTCAAAATACACCGCTTTTACCAGGATACACAAGTGGAAATATTCTCAATTTATTCTGTTATTTAAAGACAAATTTAAAAGGTTACAATTTTTCCTATCTCACCATAAGACAAGTTTACCTCCAAAGAATCAACTTAAATAATGTCAACTTTTCCCACTCCGACCTCACCCAATCAATTTTTACTCAATCTTTTGGAGGTATTCATGCTTTAGCATTTAGTCCAGACGGTCAAATGTTAGCAACAGGTGACTCTAATGGTTTAGTGCGTTTATTAAGAGTAGCAGATGGTCAACAAATAGCAACATTTCAAAAACATGGATGGTGGGTGGTATCCGTTGCTTTTAGTCCCGATGGTGAAAAATTGGTCAGCAGTAGTATTGATGGCACAGGTATTATCAAAATTTGGGATGA
>NZ_JAAHGT010001189.1 GCF_010672385.1 Okeania sp. SIO2F4 | reverse complement strand
TACTCGGATAATAAGGTTAATTAGAGAGCGAATATTATTCTTTTGAAATATAGAATTTAGGGGCTTTTCTGTTCCCCGTTCCCTGTTTCCTTGCTTCAGTCTAAATCACTACATCTACAGGAGTACCAAATTTTTTTCTTTCTACAACACCCTCAATACAGTGGGAATGCTATCAATCACATCTAATGATTGAATTTCTTCTAATGCTTGGCGGAAGTTGCCTTCTCTTACATCATGGGTAACAATAACTATTTCTGCAAGTCGATCCTGTATTCCTGTTTGTACCACAGATTCTAAACTAACATCATGTTTACCGAAACAAGTACCAAGTTTACCAATGACACCAGGGTGATCCTTGGTGAGGAAACGAGCATAAAATCTGGTGACAAGTTCTGTCATCAGTGCTGTTTCACAATAATGTTGATGAGTACAGCTTAATAATGGGTGAGGAATAGGTTCGGTTTCTGTTTGCAGGATGGCAGCAATACTCATAATATCAGAAACTACTGCACTTGCAGTCGGACCAGAACCAGCACCAGGACCAAAAAACATCACTTGTCCGATAGGTTCTCCTTCGATCAGAATAGCATTGTAAACATCGTTGATACTGGCGAGGGGGTGAGTTTTGGGAACTAGAGTAGGATGTACTCTTAGTTGTAATTCGTCTGTGCTGGAGTTGGTGTTATTGGGGTCGCGCTTGGCGATCGCTAATAATTTAATTACGAAGTCTAGTCTGTCAGCGTAGGCAATATCTGCTGCGGTTACTTGACGAATCCCTTCGCAGTGGATATCTTCTAATTTTATTCGACCACTAAAAGCAAGGGAAGCAAGAATGGCGATTTTATCTTTGGCGTCTAACCCTTCCACATCAGCAGTGGGGTCTGCTTCTGCGTACCCTAACTTTTGAGCATCAGCGAGAACGTCTGCAAAGTCTGCTCCCTCTTTTTGCATTCTGGTAAGGATGTAGTTAGTAGTTCCGTTGATAATACCAATAACAGAATGAATGCGATTTACTCCCAGAGATTCTTTGAGAGGTTGAATGACTGGGATACCGCCTCCCACTGCTGCTTCTAACATGACATAAACACCTTTAGCGTTAGCTGCCTCAAAAATTTCTGGACCGTAACGAGAGATGACAGCTTTGTTGGCAGTAACGATGTGTTTACCATGTTCGATAGCTTTTAAAATCAGACTTCTTGCTGGTTCCAACCCACCGATGAGTTCTATTACTATGTCTACATCTGGGTCAGTAGCGATCGCCTCTAAATCTGTTGTTAAAATATCTGGAGATATATTTACATCCCGAGTTTTGGATACATCGCGCACTCCCACTCGGTATATCTCCAGTTCCTGAATTAAAGGATGGCGACCTTGTGGGGATAGCAAAATTTTTGCTGTCCCTGTACCGACTGTACCTAATCCCAACAAACCGATTTTGAATCCCACGATTGTTAACCCGTCCTGAATTAAATTTTTGACAAAAGTTCGGCTATAATAGCTGAATATTATTTAATTTTAACAGATAAGTTCAACAAAAAAAATAATCTTTTCTGGAATATAATGGTAAGGTCATCTCAGTTATAAGTTCGCCTCCTGGATTTTAGCTGGGTTTTGTCGCGTAGCGAAACAGTACCTCCGGCTCAAGCTAGAGGCTTGAAATACTAAAGTTTATTCTTTTCATCCCTTTAAAATTAGACATTTATCTGAAGATGATATAACTCTAATAATTAAGAAATAACTTAGAGGCTGTATTTCATTAATGGATAATGGCGAACTTGATAATTACAAGAAGGTTAAAACCGTTCGGGAATTGAATATAAGGAAATGTTATTTCTTCTCTTGGTCGATTGGATATGGCGAGGTTTCCCATCCTAACGGACAGCTTCGCTAACGACCGCTTTTTCTCCTTGAAAGGGGAGGCTAATAAAGCTGAATTATTTAATTAATAATTATTAATTCTTAATGATTCGGTAAATTATTTCCGAGCCTTGCTTTCCGATTTAATCAACAATCCCTAAGAGTTTTTTTGAGAAGTCATCGATCCCCCTAAATCCCCCTTAATAAGGGGAATTTTCCATTTTATTTACCCCCTTAAAAAGCTATGCTTTATAAACATCTTTATTAACATAAAACGTAGACATTAGATATAATTTATGTGTAAGTGCTTTGAAAGGCTTTTTTCTCATAAAAGTGTATTTAATTAGACATTTTTTTGAGAGATGCAGACAAGATTATTACCGAATAATTAATAATTCTTCATTCAATAATTTAGGTTTAAAGACTCCCCTTGGATAGGGGATAAAATAAAAAAAAATCCTTTTAGTCAATCCTATCCGTTTTAAGAAGAGGTAATTATTAATTGTTAATTGTTAATTGCTGAATCCCCCTCTCCCCACCCTCCCACAAGGTTTTCATGAGTTCCTTATAAGGGATAGGTTAAAAAGGGGGGATATAAATCAAAATTCA
>NZ_JAAHGT010001188.1 GCF_010672385.1 Okeania sp. SIO2F4 | reverse complement strand
GCTCTGCTAACGCACTACACCCTTTTCCCAGTCCAATAAGGGTTTTCTTTTAATTGAATTATTCCTCAGCTCCCGAACGCAAATCCCTATCTATACATAGCTTTCAACTAGCTTGTCACCCCGTGAGAAAATCAAGACACATTTGTTAGCTCCGGCATTTTCTGCAACAATGCGTGTCATTTTGCAGAGTAATACTTCTAGTTCGATTTCCTCAGATATAGCTTGAGAGGCTTTGATGACAGAAGCTAGGTCTAGGTCTGATGCTGTCGTAGTTACTTGGCCTCTACAAGAAGTTTGGATTTTAGTATGACTAGGATGAGAGTCACATTTCTCACTTTGGAAAATAAGAGTGAGAAGTTGGGGATATTTTTCTTCGAGTTGGTTAGTCTTAGCCTTTGCTCCCCAAGTTGCGTTTAACTGTTCTCTACATTTTTCTAGGTCATGTTTTAATCCCCAAGCATTTTGATAACGGTCTTCAGCATTTTTCGCCATTAATTTTAATACTATTGCCTGCCAAACTTCGGGAATTTCTCTATTTTTAATTATGGGAAATTTTACTGGTTGAGCAATATGACAATGTACTAATTATACTGAATCTTTGGTCTTAAATGGTAACTCACCTGTAAGTAGTTGAAAAAATGTTGCTCCTAGGGAATAAAAATCTGTTCGATAGTCAATTCCTCGGTTCATGCGACCTGTTTGTTCGGGGGAAATATAGGCAAGAGTTCCTTCTAATACATTAGGGTTTTTTAGTATGGGATTTTCTCTGTTTAACTTTGTAGAAATGCCAAAGTCAATAATTTTTAATTGTTTGGTTTTGGGGTTGTAAATTATGTTGGCTGGATTAATATCTTTGTGGATAATATTTTCTGCGTGAATTTGTCCTAAAGTAGTAGTAATTTTAATTGCAATATCGAGAAAATCTGCTAAATCAAATTGATAGGTGTTTTGAATTATATTTAATGATTCTCCCCCAAAATCTTCTAAAATAATGATCTGATATTGTTCTAAGCCGTAAGCCTTGATTACACCCTCTAGGTTCAGGTGACGAGTTAGTTGGTATTCTTGTTTATAACGGGTGAGTTGAAATAGGGTCGGATAATCTGCTTTGAGAACTTTGAGAATAACTCTTTGAGCATCCTCCTCCCTGATAGCACGATACACTTCTGAATTCATACTTTGATGGATTTTATCTAATATTAGATAACCAGGTAGCAGAACCATCTTTATTTTAGCAAATTTTGTAGTTTTAGGAATACTAAATTATATCATATTTAGTTCTTTAAGTGAGGTACAAAATTATTTTATTTCAGGGAATAGGCAATAAGAAAGAAAAAAAAAAGACAAGGGTACTTCACCTTTAGTAAGAAACAGTATAGTTCCCTAGAAAATTAATTATTCAAATTTTAGAATTAATACAATAAATTTTAGCTAAAAATAGGAAACCTTGATTATAATTACTACTATAGCAATCCTATTTTAGTTGTAATATTTTCCTGGCAGCTAGGACTCAGGACTCAGGACTCAGGACTCATAATTTTCAAGGTTTTCAGCCTAGATAAACTATTATAAAAACTATGGTAGTCCTGCATGGTAATGGTGAGGATGTATATTTTTTAATTTCTCCGACACTCCCCATCCCCCCATCTCCCCATCTCCCCATCTCCCCATCTCCCCACACTCCTGGTGCTTCCTTTACGATTACGCGAGCACCACCAACAAAACTATTACGACCAATTTAGGATTGCTATAGATCCGAAAATAATTGCTACAAATACCTCTTGCCTCTTTCCTATAAACTCTATTTTGTAGCATTATTCTTTTTGAATCTTTTTGAATTAGTATAAATGTGTAGTCAATCAATCATTTTTACCAATTTGAACCAGTATTTACTATAACCAGAGATAATATTTTATCATAATTTCCTGGATTTTTTTGTGCTTTAAATTACGAAATACCATCTATGTTTATTATTTCACAAGGAATTATGTCAATGCCCTAAAAATATCTATAACCCTTGACAGTGGAAGTAATTAGAGTTTGTTGAATCAAGTTTTTTCGTAGGGTTAGGAGTCAGGAGAAATAGGGAATTTAGAGGAGGTAGAAGTAAGAATTGTCCACTAAATTATTTGAGAATTAATCAGCAACCCCTAATTATTAATTATTAATTATTAATTATTCATTAGTTTGCCCAAAATACTAACTTTTTGAGTGTGAAGAGTTGAAACAAGCCCAATTTTAGGGAATCAAAAAAGCCAGAAGTGTTTCCCGATAAATGCTTTGACAATTAATCAACAACCCCTACAGCAGTTTTCATTTCACTAGACCACAGTAGGGACCTTGCATGCAACGTCCCTACTGGGTTTTGGTTATGGCTCCGGTAGTTCATTAATTTGAAAAGCGCTGTAATTATTAATTATTCATTAGTTTGCCAAAAATACTAACTTTTTGAGTGTGAAGAGTTGAAACAAGA
>NZ_JAAHGT010001187.1 GCF_010672385.1 Okeania sp. SIO2F4 | reverse complement strand
TTCTGCCTTTGCTTTGTGAATTAGAGTATGTGCTGCTCGTAGCAAGCTATCAGGATTAGCTATTGTGCCCCAAGATGCCCCAGACTCAGACTGTCTTAGTTCTACTCCTAATGGGGAGTCAGTCACAATGTAATCTGTTAGATTTAGACCTAAAGTTGCTCTCGTAGCATCGGCAGCTTGTAAATGGCGCAGTTGTAACTCTGGTTCAATGGCCTGGTCAAGGATTAAACCTACTCGGTTTTGATGTACTGGTTGTAATCCGTACCATCCTTGAGCAAATTTGTCAAGAGCATACCCTTCTACATACAGAGCATTGGATAATGACCAATAAAGTTGTGCCCCATTCAGTACATTGGGGTGAGTTATCAGAATATCGCAGGTTTGCGCGATCGCCCGTGCTACTGGTAAACCATCACCAGCATAACCGCCAATAGATGCACCGATACCAGTGGGAATAATTAAGACTACTGTATAAGGACGTGGTTTCATTTCAGTTATCAGTTATCAGTTATCAGTTATCAGTACCGATTTCTGAAGCAAATGGTTTTAAATACAGAATTTGATTTTTTTCATCTCCTGAATATAAAATCCGATTATACAGTTATCACATTTACTAATTCCTATCAAGACAGACCTTACTCGGTATACCCGTAAATAATTTCCTTACTTAAATCCTTCCTTATTTTCTTACTTTTGAATTCAAAGTCATTTCCATCTAAGTAGTAAGTTAGGTCGTTGCCAAACAATTTTGAGTCTCTAATTTTAGCAGCAAAACCTATTAGATAATACCAGATTATAGATAACAATTACCGAAATAATTAATAATTAAACAATTAAATAATTAGATAATTCGCGCCTTGAAGTCTCCCCTTTCAAGGGAAAAAAGCGGTTGAGGGATGGCGAGGTTTCCTCGCCATATCCAATCAACCAAGAGAAATAAATCTTTTCCTTATTGATCAATCCTCTCCCTTTTAGGGAGAAGTAATTATCAATTATCAATTATCCATTATCCATTATCCATTAATGAAAAACCCCATCCTTAAAAAAGCGGTCAGCGCTCAGGAGTCAGCAGTCAACTTTTAGAAGGGGTTGAAATCCCCTTCTAAACTTTCCGGTTTAGAGAAACCGGGGATTTAAACCTAAGTAGGGGCAAATGGTCATTCGCCCCTACAAGCTGATACCTAGTTAAGGGTGAGGTATTATCAAAAAAATCTCAACAAATAATTAGGAATTAGTTGTTCAATTTCTTTCCTCAACTACTACAGCTTCTACATGAGCTTTTTGTTTTTCTGTGTCTACTTTTGTCACTGCCCAACGTAGAGGACTTCCACGTTTTTCTAACTCTTTTTCAATTTCTTGATTGAGTTTTGCTGGTGATTCTTGCAGGTCAATTTCAGCGTTAATAAAATGAGTAGTCATTTCAGTTATCAGTTATCAGTTATCAGTTATCAGTAATGACCCCTGAAGTCAGAGGAAAATACTGAAGTTATTTTTTTATCCCCTTAAAAGGAGAGCCTTGAGACCTTATTTTTTGGTCATAGCAATTATATAATTAATTAGTTAATACTTGCTTATCTTTCGCTAAGAGCTATAAAATACATAGCTTACTTAACTGTTTAATCCAGAGAAAAGAAGAAAATTTTCAGGATAACAAGGATGCTGACTGGGGAATAATCAAGTATCAATATTAATAATTAATATTAATTATTTATTGATTGGCTTTCTGAGCTTTTCCCATTCGTACATCCGTGTTAAAAATATTTGTTCTACATTCCTTTTTCCTTCTGCAAAGTTATTTATGGAGAACCAAATTGACGCTTATAAACCTCATCTTCCTTTCCAGTTTCTATCTTTAAATTCGACCGAGGATAAGCAACACATAATAACACATAACCTTCATCTTGGAGTTCTGGACCAACTCCCATACCTTCACTTTGGTCTACAGTACCCTCTCCAATAATTTGAGCTGCACAAGTAGTACAAACACCAGCATTGCATGAGTTAGGCAACTCCAGTTTAGCCTCCTCAGCAACCTCTAGAATTTTCTTATCCTCCGGCACTTCTATAGTGTGAGTTTGTCCTTGGTGGTGGATTTCAACAGTATAAGTCTTAGACATATTGTAATTCGTAGATTGAATTCCTAATCGGAATTTCGACTCCTATTATTTATGAAGCATTATGTATGCTAACCCCTTTTTGACATCCTCCCGACGCTGCACTTGCGTGACAGCGCGGGATTCCTAACCATCGCGCTATTTGGGCTTTCTGCTGCCTCTTGCAGAGGAGCTGCGCTAACAATGCACCAGCCTCCAAGGCCCTCGCCTCTTTCCGGTCTTACGGCGCGCTCCTAAAGACTTGCCAGCGCCACCAAAGGGGGTCTCCCCATGAGCGACTGGCGCTGCCCCTCCAACCCAACAACCCTTAAATACTAAAACACACTATTTGAAAAACCGCAAGATTTATTGGGTTTCCC
>NZ_JAAHGT010001186.1 GCF_010672385.1 Okeania sp. SIO2F4 | reverse complement strand
TGGTAAATTCGGCCAGGTTTTGCGAATATAATTACCAATACTAAGATTCGGCCCCATGTAGTCTATCAAAACAACTATATTAGGAGATTCGTTGTGTAGATATTCCTTAGCTTTTTGTTGAATTTTCAGAGTAGGGAAAACAAAAGGCAAAGATTCAATAATTCCTACAGAGCCAATTTTAGTTGTATTTCCCAATAAAGTAGCACCAGCAGCAGCCATCCGCTCGCCCCCCAAGGCCACAATATCCAAATTTAAAGCCTGAAGTTGAGCTTGACGGTAGAGCGCTTCAACTAACAGGGCACCTTGTAAATCTCCAGAAACTTCACCTGTACTAATAAAAATTTTGACGGGAGTCATTTCAGTTATCAGTTATCACTTATCAGTTATCAATTATCACTTATCAGCAAAATTTCTATAAGGGTAGGTTGTGTTTCGTTCCTCAACCCAACAGCGATAAAGCTAATAGTCCAGTAAGATGCGTTAAAGAGCTAAAATTTAGACTGTGAAAGGCATTTAACAACCTGTCGTAACACACCATTTTAGATTTGTCAGTAAAAATTATCAAAAACTAAGGATTCTAGCTATTGGCAAGAAAAAGTCTGGGAATTATTGCTCTGTGTCAGTTCCAGCAATTTTATCCCTCTATATCAACAAAAACTCTATCAATTATCAAGCTCCTCTAATTTTACTCCCTTCAACATTTTTCCCGGCATTGGTCCACGACGTTTAGACCCAAGAGACAGACTTAAAAATTGATGTAATTGTTGTATATACTTATTATCTGAAAATAATTCTAATTCCTTTAAAGCTTCAGTCAGAGGTTTGCCAGAACGGTAGATAGTTCGGAAACCCTTTTTCAATATTGCCAAATCTGAACTGGTCAAACCAGCACGCTTTAATCCCACTAAATTGAGCGATCGTACCAAACAAGGATTTCCCTCCACCAACATAAACGGAGGCACATCTCTAACTATCTTGCTCATACCACCAACCATTGCCATTTTGCCAATATGAACAAACTGATGAATACCCAAAACTCCACCAATTACAGCTTTAGACTCAATTTTGACATGACCTGCTAAAGATACAGCATTAGCTATGACCACAGAATCTTCAATAATACAGTTATGAGCCACATGAACATAAGCCATAAGCAAATTACCATTACCAATAACGGTACTCTCTCCTGCATAAGTAGCACGGTTAACCGTAACAAATTCCCTGATTCGGTTATTGTCGCCAATTTTTAACCCACTTGGAACCCCTGTATATTTTAAATCTTGTGGCTCTAGACCAATAGCTGCCCCTGGAAAAATTCGATTACCAGAGCCAATTTCTGTTGGACCTTCAATCACAACATGAGCACCAATAGTAGTTCCTGCACCTACCTTGACCTGTTCCCCTATTACAGCATAAGGACCCACCTGTACAGTGGGATGTAGGTTAGCACTTTCAGAAATAACTGCTGTTGGGTGAATCAGAGTAGGCATATTTCAATCCATCATTGAAAACATCAAGTCCCCTTCTGCAACTTTTTGACCATCCACTTCTGCAATACCTCGCATTTTGGCAAACCTACCACCTTTAATAGATAGTAATTCTGTAGTTAATATTAGCTGGTCTCCTGGTACTACTGGACGGCGGAATTTTACCTTATCCATAGCTGCAAATACAAATAATCCTTCCTGAATATCGGGCATTTGAGCAAATATTATACCTCCGACTTGAGCCAATGCTTCTATGATTAACACCCCTGGCATAATTGGTCTTCCTGGAAAATGTCCTTGAAAATGGGGTTCATTAAAAGTAACATTTTTCATTCCAACTGCTTTTTCTCCAGGTACATATTCTATGATGCGGTCTACTAAAGCAAAGGGGTATCGGTGGGGTAATAGTTTGTGAATCTCTTCAATGGTCAGAATATTTCCCTCAGTAGTTGCAGCGTCTTGATTTTGCTGAGTCTGAGGATTTTCTGTGGTGGCTATCGAATCAGTTGTAGTTTCTTGAGAGGTTGACATTTGTATGGTTATTGATTGGCGGTTTTAATCATACCATTTAGAGGGGTAATCCTAATATTAATTTATACAGGACTTAGGCAAGGTATGAGTTGGAAAAACTAGGTATAGTAAATTTTATCTTAGTTAGGTACACTACTCGCGGGCAAGATACCCACACTAGATAGGTTTTAACATTAAATATTTGTATCTGACATGGCTTGGGAATCTGCTCTCTACAAAACTAAGACGTTATAGTTTGGCTCCACACTTATATCTGTATATCTGAGATCTATTTCCTTGTCAGGGGAAATTTTATCTCAGTTAGCTACAGTATCTGTGGGTAAGATACCTGTACTAGATAGGTTTTAACATTAAATATTTGTATCTGACATGGCTTGGGAATCTGCTCTCTACAAAACTAAGACGTTATAGTTTGGCTCCACACTTATATCTGTATATCTGAGATCTATTTCCTTGTCA
>NZ_JAAHGT010001185.1 GCF_010672385.1 Okeania sp. SIO2F4 | reverse complement strand
ATTGGCTTTTCACGAACAGATAATTCCGCACATAGAGATTTTTTCTCCAGGGAAAACTCAGGAGATGTTTGCCTAATTTTTCTGGCAATACTATAGATGAATAAAAGTAGCAGTATATTCAATCTTTCCTTTCTATTTTTTCTGAGAATTTGGTAAAAGTTATCTCCAATATGGCAAAAAGTGATTGGCTATCCAGGAACATATAATTCCACACATAGAGATTTTTTCTCCAGGGAAAACTCAGGAGATGTTTGCCTGATTTTTCTGCCAATACTTATAGATGACTAAAAGTAGAAGACTCTCCAACCCTTCCTTTCTATTTTTCCCGATCGCTTGGCATAAGTTTTGGCAAAAATTATCTCTAATATAGCAAAAAGTGATTATATACTCTCTCGAATATTTGGATTTTTTTCAGCCCTTAGCTTCCTCAAAAACTTGTCGATAAATATTAAATTTATTTGGATAATTTACCAATGTTGCCTAAAGATTTTTCCTGAGATTTTTTCGGTATCAATTCCTGAGATATATACTCTCCATTAACCTCAATATTTTGCTGATTTTTTTGCTCACTTTGTAGCTTTCTAATTAAATTTATTTCTGCCTGAAAATCAATATAGTGAGGTAACTTTAAATGTTGTACAAACCCTTGTGCTTGAACATTATCTGAGTGATACAAAACAAACTCTGGGTCTTGAGCAGGTCCTTGTATTTCTTCCCCTAATTCTTTAGCTTGCATAGCGCGGTCTACTAATGCCATCGACATTGCTTTTCGTTCGTTATAGCCAAAAGTTAAACCATAACCACGGGTAAATTGTGGCGGTACTTCTTTACTACCTTTAAACAGATTTACATTTTCTGCTTCAGTAATAGTAATATCGGCGATCGCTACTTCAAAACCTAATTCTTCTGGAAAAATAACTACTTCAACTTCTCCCATTTTAATTTCTCCAGCAAAGGGATGGGTACGACCATAACCTCTCTGAGTTGAATATCCTAAACTCAGCAAAAAACCTTCATCTGCACGGGCTAAATTTTGTAATCTTGCATCTCTTTCTGCGGGTAATTTGAGTGGTTGCCGAGTTAAGTCAAATGGTTGCTTATCATCCTCTATTTTTTCTTGACAAACTAACTCTTCTTTTTCCAAAGTGGTCATGACTCTGGGGAAATTTTCTTCTATGTTTAAATTTTTGCTTTTGGATGGCGTAGGTGTATTACCTTCCGCAGCTAATTTAAAGTCTAGGAGGCGATGAATATAATCAAAAGTAGGTCCTAAATATTGACCTCCGGGAATGTCTTTAAAGATAGCAGAAATTCTCCGTCGAATCTTCATTTTAGTTGTATCTAAAGGTTGACTATAATAAAGTCTTGGTAAAGTAGTTCGATATGCTCTTAATAGAAATATTGCCTCTACTAAATCCCCCCAAGATTGTTTAATTGCTAAGGCAGCTAAGTCGGGGTCATACAAACTTCCTTCACACATTACTCGGTTAACTGCAAGGGTAAGTTGTTGTTTAATTTGCTCTAAATTTAATTCAGAAATATTCGGGTCGCCCCGCCTTAATTCTTGCAGTAGTGTTTCGGCATTTTTAATTGCTTCTTCTCCGCCTTTTACTGCTACATAAGCCATATTTTTTTACCTCTGATTTTTCTTTTAATGTAGGCATTTAGCTATTAGCTAGTTAGCTCTCAGCTATGATAGAAATTGATTAGCTACTAATATTAACAATTTATAGGACTTACGCAAAGAAACCCAGTTTCTATATACATTATGAAAAAACCTGGTTTCTCGGTTCGCCCGTGTAAGTCCTGAATTTGTCAATTAGCTCAATTAACTATAGTTAATAGTGAGATAGTTTTAACTAAAATTGTGCGTTAAGACAGATTTTTAAATAGTAATTATAGCTTAAATTGTAATAGTGGAATTTTCTGACTATTGCGTATAGAGCAATAATAATTTCATTTCCTGAAGCTCCTGCCAGATGTGGATGAGTAGTGAAATTTTCCGACTATTGCGTATAGAGCAATAATAATTTCATTTTCTCAAGCACCTGCCAGATGTGGATGAGTAGTGAAATTTTCCGACTATTGCGTATAGAGCAATAATAATTTCATTTTCTGAAGCGCCTGCCAGATGTAGATGAGTAGTGAAATTTTCCGACTATTGCGTATAGAGCAATAATAATTTCATTTTCTCAAGCACCTGCCAGATGTGGATGAGTAGTGAAATTTTCCGACTATTGCGTATAGAGCAATAATAATTTCATTTTCTGAAGCGCCTGCCAGATGTAGATGAGTAGTGAAATTTTCCGACTATTGCGTATAGAGCAATAATAATTTCATTTTCTCAAGCACCTGCCAGATGTGGATGAGTAGTGAAATTTTCCGACTATTGCGTATAGAGCAATAATAATTTCATTTTCTCAAGCACCTGCCAGATGTGGATGAGTAGTGAAATTTTCCGACTATTGCGTATAGAGC
>NZ_JAAHGT010001184.1 GCF_010672385.1 Okeania sp. SIO2F4 | reverse complement strand
AATGACTAGAAAAAACTCCCCGTTCTCGCAGTTGCTGCATAAAATACTCTTCAAGGCTAATCCTTTCTATATTCATATTAATTAATGTAGCTTTCATTAATCCCAGACTAACTAAAAATTCTTGGGGGTTTCCCTGCAAATGACCTTGCCAAAAATTATGCTCAAATTCTAAATCTGGTATCCATTGTTTAAGTATTTCCAGATTACCACTTTTACCCTTGACATAATAGGTTTCATTTGTGCCTAATATTTCATCTAAAGTACCGATACAAATTAATTCTCCTTCAGCAAGAATAGCTATCCTATCGCAAATTTTTTCCACATCTGATAAAACATGACTATTAAAAAAAATAGTCTTTCCCTGTTCTTTGAGCGAGACAATAATTTCTCTGATTTGATAACGCCCCATTGGATCTAAACCTGACATAGGTTCATCTAAAAAAACTAACTCTGGGTCATTAATCAAAGCTTGTGCCATGCCAACTCTTTGCAACATACCTTTAGAATATTGACGTAGTTGCTTTCTAATAGCTGTTGATTTAGATAATCCAACTAACTCAAGTAACTCTGGAATTCTTTGTTTTTGTATTGACGTTGGTATTTGAAATAATCCTGCTACAAACTCCAGAAATTCCCATCCAGTTAAATAGTCATAAAAATAAGGATTTTCTGGTAAGTAGCCAATTTTTTCCTTAACTAAGCGATCGCCTATTGGTTGCCCTAATAAAATTCCCGATCCAGACGTAGGGCGTACAATTCCTAATAAAGTTTTAAGTAGGGTAGTTTTACCTGCACCATTCTGTCCCAAAAGTCCAAAAGTTTCCCCTTGATAAACTCTCAAATTACAGTTTTTAAGAGACTCTATTTTTTGATTCATCCAAAAGCCAGTCCGGTACAATTTACCTAAATTAGTAGTTTCTATCACTGGCAATTTTTCTGGTGTTTTCTCTTCAATGGGAAAATTGACAGTAGATTCCATAAAGATTCAGCTTATACAATTAATATCTTATTTTTTAGCATAAACTGAATTAGCAATTAGGTATCAAAACCTAGAAACTTGCTTTTTTCATGGCTTTCTAGTATAGAGGACTTCACGTCACAATCAAAACTTTTAGGAATTAGGCAAATATACTATACATATAGTGTTCAAAACTAGATCGCTATAGTTTTTTAACTCTATATATAGTATATTTGCGTCATTCCTGACTTTGTAGGGAGGTTCCATGGAACCTCCCTACAAAGTCTAATTATATTAAAATTGCTGTACACAGGATTTACCCATTTTTGACTTCTAAACACTACATATATTAAGACGTTATAGTTTTAATAGGACTTACACACCAGACCATACATATAGCGTTCAAAACTATAGCACTATAGTTTTTAGACTCTATATACAGTACCTTTGCGTAAGTCCTGTTTTAATTTATCACTAACTACATATAGTGTTTCTGTGTAAGTCTTATTTGTAGCTCAATTATATCAGGACTTAGGCAAAGATACCATGTAGGTCTGGCTGATTAAATATCAAAGTAATTAAATTCTAATATCTGTTATGTAATTCGACCTACCCTCACAAAAAGACTTTCCATACGCAAACCCTATATATAGAGTTGAAAAACTGTAACGCTTTAGTTTTGAATGCTATATATATAGTCTGGTGCGTAAGTCTTATATCTGTTATGTAATTCGACCTACCCTCACAAAAAGACTTTCCATACGCAAACCCTATGTATAGAGTTGAAAAACTATAACGCTTTAGTTTTGAACGCTATATATATAGTCTGGTGCGTAAGTCTTATATCTGTTATGTAAAAGCAAGAATAGTTGAGGAGTTGGAAAAACCAAATTCTAAAAGAATTTTTATTTTTTGGAATTTGAATTTTAATTTCAAGTTTGACTTACCAACCATTTCTCAGCATTTTTTCTATCTGGGAACGAATATCAAAAGTGTCATTCACACAAGCACCAAAACATATAACATCAACCCTAACATACTTACCATCCTTGTGGCAGATAATATTAAAAACAGCATTGCCTCTTGCATACCGTGAAGAGGCACCAGTCACAGTTTTGATTAGTCCTGTTGCTACTAAACTGCTCATTTTCTGTACTGCTTTAGCTGCACAATCTGACTAATTTGTAGTAGAAACAGGCTCCCAACCTGTGCTACCTCCTGGAGCTGATGTTACATTTTATGCATTTACTTCTTTAGTGAAAGAACCAAATATTAATGCCAGAGCTGTGCAACTAACAAATATTGGCTTTGTAATTCTATTAATAATTTTCATATTTATCCGACCTTTATCTTACCGAATAATTATTAATTAAATAATTCAGCTTTATTAGCCTCCTCTTTCATATTATCATTCGTATTTGTACAGCTTTTTTGGTATAATAGCGTTGTCATTTTATTTGGGTGGTTTTTCGTTATTAATCAATTTAAGCAACAAAAAAACTTTGAATTTGATGTTGACTTTTAGTTTT
>NZ_JAAHGT010001183.1 GCF_010672385.1 Okeania sp. SIO2F4 | reverse complement strand
TTCTCCATCTTTTACTTTAATTTCTAAAGGTATTGTTCGTGCTACACCTGTGGCAGGTTCAATATATTGTCCTGAGCCTAATTCTCTTAGTTCTGCAAGAATAGTTGTATCTCGGCTCGCAGGATCGCCTACTTGAGCCACAAACCCATCTACAAGTCGGTGAAATGCCAGAGCATCATAGAAATTTGTCTCTACCAAGTCAGCAAAGTTAGCTGCTGTTACTGGCGCAGCACTGGTATTAAGTTGAACTGTAATTTTACTTCTTTGAGCAGTTTCTTCTTCCTCATCCTCAGAGGTTTCATCATCTTCCTCCTCTTCTGACAACTCTTCGTCCCCAGTTGAATCTGCTTCTTCTTCTTCAGAAGTTTCTTCCTCTTCTTCTGACGACTCTTCGTCGCCAATTGTATCAGCTCCTTCTTCTTCAGAAGTTTCTGTCTGTGAGACTGTTTCTTCTTCCTCTGGGGATTTTTCTACGACTATTTCTACTGTTACCTCACCATCTAACTGCGGTAAGCCTAGTTGTTCTAAAAAGTCTTCTGTTCCTAACTCTTCTGTATCTTGTGTTTCTTGTGCTAGACTTTCGTTCATTTGCTTTTAACACCTTAGTTGTACATAATTTGTAACTCCATTATATTCCATTTATAATTTGACTGCCTACAATAGTTCTGAAAATAAAGGCAAAATTTCAATAAAAAAAGGGATTTAAACCCGTTTTAATAATTTTTACTATTCCCAATTTTTAACTCTTGCGTGGCAATATTTAAACTATAATAATACCATTTTCATAAAATCTTGCTACAGTCACGATACAATTAATAATTAATAATTAATAATTAATAATTAATAATTACCTCTCCTTGAAAACGGATAGGATTGACTAATTATGAAAAATTTTTTCTTCTCAAGGGGAGATTGGAGGCAAGCGAGGAGACCTCGCCATCCAAGGACCGCTTTTTTCTCCTATCCAAGGGGAGGCGCATACCCACAATTTCTCGGTAACAGGGAACAGGGAATAGGGAACCGGAAAATAAAAACATAATAAATCAAGAGGAAAAAATGTTTAATTTTTATAATTTATGGAATTTATATATTTTTTATTGTAGTAATAAATCACATGCTTAAGATGTAACTGCCTATGCTTGAATTTGATATAAAAGATAGAAGTTTCAAACCAAAATACTTGACCTTGATTCCTCTTTTTCCTTCTTATTCTTTTTATAGTAATTCCCAAGAAGCTTGAGGTACAAAATTCGTTGGTTTTAGGGAACAGGGAATAGAATACAAATTAAAGATAGGTGTACATCATTAGACTGAGAAACCCTATATAGCAATCCTATTTTATTCGTGTCAAAAATCTTGCCACGTTTTGGTATGGAGGTATGGAGGGAATGGTTAATGGGTAAAGGTTTCGGAGTTTATTTCTAGTTTGTGAATTGTTACAACCTATGCGCGGATTGCTATATCTTATAAATTAAGTTGGGAAAATCAAAAGTAAAATCAATTTTCCCAACCTATTATTTAAGTCGCCAATTCAATACCTTTCCTACATCAATCCTCCACTAAAATTAATTATCCAATTCTCAAAGCTGCATCTCCAAAAGGTAGTCCATCAGGCACAGAAATAGCAGTAAAATCAAAAAAGAAAGTCGCACTTCTAACTTCTTCTACCACTGAATTATTTACAGTACCAAGAATAATATTATTTTCTGCTTCTTCAGCTTCTATTTGAATGACCGTACTATCACCTTCTTGAGTAAAAGATAGAGAAGATATTGGCTCCGAAACACCAATTCTATCCCCTTCCGAAAAATTAAAATCTTCTATCGTATCAGCATTATCTTCTTCATTGTCAATGACCGCCAAAACAAAAGTATCTGCACCTGCTTCCCCTAGCAAATTATCTGTACCAGCATCACCAATTAGAATATCATTTCCTTCTCCACCAGTTAATACATCACTATCTTTACCACCTCGTAAAAAATCATTTCCTTCATCACCAAATAAAATATCACTATCTAAATTACCATTCAAAATATCATCATCCAGACCGCCAGATAATAAATCTAATCCTTTTCCACCCCGAAGATAATCGGAACTATCCCTACCATCTAAACTATCATCTCCCTGATTACCATTAATAACATCATTAATTATTGAACCTGTAATTTCATCATTTCCTTCCAATCCCAATACACCAAATACTTCTTGAGATAATTCCGTGGGAATTTCAAAAATATCATCTCCTTCTGTTAACACTTGAAAAAAATCAATAGACAATGGAATATTAGCACGATTAACAATATTAATAAAATTATTGAGCAGGGATGTATCAGTAATAATTTGTGAAACTCGACTAGGAATTATTCCTTGGGTAACTCTAGCAGCAGTAATACTATCACCTAATTCTACTTCTTCTATGACATCTAACCCATCTATTACATTACCAAATATGGCAAATCCACCATCTAATACTGGTACATCATTTAAGA
>NZ_JAAHGT010001182.1 GCF_010672385.1 Okeania sp. SIO2F4 | reverse complement strand
TTTCCTTAAACGTCGTTTTTCCGAAATCATTATTAGTCCTAGTTAAGTGTTATTTAGGGATGTTGTATGCAACATCCCTATGAAATAATAATGACAATAACATTTGTGTCTAATAGATAAAGCACTCTTGTTTATTCAGGGTTATTTCAGTTATCAGTTATCAGTATCTCAATAGAATAGGGAGGTTTAAGACCTCATTTTCTAGTCGAAAACTCCTTCTAATTTATCATCTAATTCCGCTGAAATTCCATCTTCATCTATTAATATAGGAGCGTCGGCACAACTGCCCCAAGTTCGGTAAAAAAAGTCTGGAGGCTATCCTTGATGTCTGGGCATTTTTTCTTCTGTAGCAGGTTGGAATATTGCTAATACTTCTAATTCGCTGTTTTTTAATATTGCTGGCATCTGCACTTTTAAAATGCCCTCTTCGCCTATATGGACTTTTTTTAAGTGAATATTTTGCATTTGGATTGAAAGTTGTCTGGTTCATTGTTTTATTTTACCTTACAGCAGTTTTCATTTCAGTAGATCACCGTAGGGATGTTGCATACAACGTCCCTACAGGTTTATCATTTTTTACATGGCTTATTGGCCTGAAAACTGTTGTAATCTTAAAATTAATCATGTTAGTAAATGAAATTAATCTAGTCTTAGGCAAACCTTATTTCCAAACTAATAGCTGTCTAATTTATCAACTTGATTGCTTAGATGCAATGATAAAAATTCCAGATGATCTTATTAATTTAACAGTAACTAGCCCTCCATATAATATTGGGAAAGACTATGAGAAAAATTTGCCAATTGAGGAATATTTATCTTGGTGCAATATGTGGTTATCAGAGATTTATAGAATTACTTTAAGTACAGGAGCTTTTTGGTTAAACTTGGGATATTTATCTATTCCCGATCGTGCTAAAGCTATTCCTATTCCTTATTTAATTTGGGATGAAATTACTTTTTATTTAATTCAATAAATTGTTTGGAATTATGGTGCAGGAGTAGCAGGTAAAAAGTTCTTTTCTCCCAGAAATGAAAAGTTTCTTTGGTATGTGAAAAATCCCGATAAGTATACGTTTAATTTGGATGAAGTGCGCGACAAAAATGTTAAATATCCTCATCATAAAAAAAACGGTAAATTAAAAGTTAATCCCAAAGGAAAAAATCCTACTGATGTTTGGCAGTTTCCTAAAGTTACTTCTGGTAAAAATCGAGCTGCAAAAGAAAGAACTCCTCATCCAGCTCAATTTCCAATTGCTGTAATTTCTAGAATAATTCAAGCTTGCTCAAATTCCAATGAAATTATTTTTGATCCGTTTCTCGGTTCCGGTACTACAGCAGTAGTTGCTTTAAGTTTAAAAAGACAGTTTATTGGGTTTGAAATTAGAGCAGATTATTGTGAAATTGCTGCTAATAGAGTTGAGAATTTTTTGACAGAAAAACAAGTTGATGCCAAACAATTATCCTTATTTTAAATTTTTGATTTATCAAGGTAATTCTAATAACTTGTAACGTTCTACATCTAAACTTAATTTTGCTTGTTGTCCTGTAGCAGCTACTTGACCCTGCCAATCATCTTGATCTAACCAACCAAACCTTACCAAAGTAATTTTTGGTCTTTCTGAAGCAGGGTTATTTCTATTACATTTCTCAAAATTAATTGCTAAACAGTAACCGGATTTACTTTTTTTTAATCTACTGTTAGTAGTGCTTTTTTGAGCATAACTACGATTGCCATATATACTACGCTTACTTGAGGAAGTTTTCATCTCAATTGAGTAATATTCATTAGTAATACAAACAATATCTTTTTCATTATTATTTTCTTCTCTTCGCCAGATATTAGGATATTTTCTAGCTAGTTCTAAAGGAACAAGTTCATGTAAAAAGTATCCCATAATCTGAGGACGAGGAAATCAATCTACTCCTATTTTATAGGCAGAACTTGTAATATTAGATTCAAAAATTTCACGCCAAACTTGATTAATCAATTCACAGATTTCATTAGAATTGAGAGGGTGTTGTTTGATAAGTTCTAGTGTTTTTGCCTTCCACGCTTCTACAGGAAGTCCTGCATAAGGTGATAGCATTTATTGAATACCCTCTAACAATTTACTTGGTGTTACTTCTAAAGCTCTAGCTAAACGTAGAATATTCAGAAGTGCAACATTTCTTTCTCCCCGCTCAATACCACCGATATAGTTTCGGTGTAATCCTGCTAGTTCAGCTAACTTCTCTTGAGAAAGTCCTTTTGCCTGTCGCAATTTTCGCACTTGCTGACCAAACATTTTTAACTCAATATATTCTGACACTATTATATCATGTCCGCTTAATTAGTGATAAAAAAACTTTCTTCTCCTTGTGCTCCTGATCTCACGGGGTGACAAGCTAGTTGAAAGCTATATATAGAGACGAATTTGCGTTCGGGAACTGAAGAATACTTCAACTAAAATCAAACTCTTATTGAGAATGAATGAGGTGTAGTGCGTTAGAAGAG
>NZ_JAAHGT010001181.1 GCF_010672385.1 Okeania sp. SIO2F4 | reverse complement strand
TCTATTGCCATTGATATTACTGAGCGTCAGCAGCAAGAGTTATTAGAAAATGCACAAAATACTGCTCTGAAAATGGTAGCTCAAGGTAAATCATTACATGAGGTGTTACTGGAATTAACAACTCAAATTGATAAAATATTACCTAATTTGAATTCTGCAATTATGTTACTGGAATCAAATGGTGAATATTTACGTACTTTTGTAGCACCTAATGTTCCTCAAGTTTGGCTACAAACTATTGACTCTATACCTGTTAATAACTTTTGCTGTTTTGGTAAAGTAATTAGTCTTCATCAACGGGTAATTATTGAGGATATTGTTAATGAACCGCGATGTGCAACTTTGAAAGAACAAGCTTTGTCTGCTGATTTGCATTCTTGTTGGTCTGAACCAATTTTTTCTGGTGGGGAAGAGCAAGTTATTGGTACTTTTATGATGTACTTTAGCAACAAGCGATTGCCTGAACAAAGAGATTTAGACATACTTGAATCTTTAGCAAGATTAACTCGTTTAATTATTGAACATAAGCAAGGAGAAATTGAACTGAAAAATGCTAAGGAAACTGCAGAAGCTGCTAATTTTGCTAAGAGTAATTTTCTGGCTTCTATGAGTCACGAGTTACGTACTCCTTTAAATGCAATTTTGGGTTTTAGTCAATTGTTGGTGCGCGATAATTCTTTAAATGAAGCTCAAATTGAGCAGGTAGAAATTATTAATCGTAGTGGAGAGCATTTACTAAATTTGATTAATGATATTTTATCTATGTCTAAAATTGAGGCAGGTAAAGTTCTACTCAAGGAAGATTTATTTGATTTATACATTTTTCTGAAAAATCTACAAGATATGTTCAGTTTAAAAGCAAGTGAAAAAAGTTTATATCTATTATTTGAATTAGCAGATGATCTACCTCAAATCATTACTGCGGATGAAGGAAAATTGCGTCAAGTTCTCATTAATATTATAGGTAATGCTATCAAATTTACATCTCAAGGAAAAGTTAGTTTGTCAGTATGTAATAGTAACTCTTCAGGAAAGATAAAATTTACTATTACAGATACTGGTCCAGGAATTGAGGAGTCAGAAATAGATGCTTTGTTTGAACCGTTTGTACAAACAACTACAGGTCGAAAATCAATAGAAGGAACAGGCTTAGGTTTACCTATTAGTCGTGAATTTGTCCGGTTAATGGGGGGAGAAATATCTGTTAGTAGTCAAGTAGCAAAAGGCACAACTTTTACTTTTGAAATTATCGCCAAAGTCCTAGAAGAATTCCGAGAAATAGTAGAAAGAGAAACATTATCTAATCAACAAAAAATAGTATGCTTAGAACCATTACAGCCTAGTTATCGAATTTTAATAGTTGAAGATGTCAAAGAAAACAGTCAATTATTAATACAATTCTTGCAGCCCTTAGGATTTCAACTTCAGATTGCTGAGAATGGTGAAGAAGCTATATCTATTTGGCAAACTTGGCGACCACATTTAATTCTTATGGATATTGTTATGCCTGTTATGGATGGTTATGAAGCAACTAAAATTATTAAGCAAACAACCTTGGGTAAAGCTACTACTATTATTGCTTTAACTGCTAATGCTTTTGATGAAAATCGTGATGCTATTTTGGCTGCTGGTTGTGATGATTTTATTGCTAAACCTTTTTCAGAAAATCTATTACTAGAAAAGTTAGCTAATCATTTGGGAGTAAATTATTTATCTCAAAGTTTGGCATCAAATTCTATTGCTGCAAAATCTCACATAGAACTTACAAAAGAATCTTTAAGTATGATGTCTTCTGAATGGTTAGAACAATTACATTTTGCTATATTATCTGTTAATGAGCATCAGGTAAATGAGTTAATTCAGCAAATTCCTCAAACAGAGGTTAAACTGATTAACCGCTTAACAAATTTAGTGGAAAACTTTCGTTTAGATGTTATTCTTGAATTGATAGAAAGTGAGGAATAAATGGAGAAAAAAAACTCTCAAGATTTGCCAGACAATATTTTAGTCGTTGATGATGCACCAGAAAATTTGCGACTATTATCAAGTATGCTCGAACATCATGGGTATCATGTTAGAAAAGCTATTAATGGCAGAATTGCAATTAATGGCGCACAAATTGCCAAACCAGATTTGATATTACTTGATATTAATTTACCAGATATAGATGGTTATGAAGTATGCCAAAAATTAAAATCTTTGGAATCAACAAAAGAAATACCAATAATTTTTATTAGTGCTTATAGTGAAGAAGTAGATAAAGTTAGAGCATTTGAAGTAGGAGGTAGAGATTATATTACTAAGCCATTTCAACTTCGGGAAGTATTGGCACGAGTCGAAAATCAACTGTCTATTTATCAGTTACAAATTCAATTAAAAGAGAAAAATTTAGAGCTGCAAAAAGAATTTATTGAACGTCAAAGTGCTGAGGAACAACTGCGTTTTTTATTATTAACTACTCCAGCTATTAGTGCTACCTTAGATATTCATTCCGCACA
>NZ_JAAHGT010001180.1 GCF_010672385.1 Okeania sp. SIO2F4 | reverse complement strand
TGCCACCGAAAAAGTCAAGACTGGCAACAAACCCAAAACCGTCAACCTCACCCCCCCAGAATCAGGTAGTTATCGCATTCGTGCCAACTTTGCCAATGCTGAGGATAATATTACTGCCACCGATATTTTATTTTTTCCAGACTACAAGCGATCGTCTCAGAACCAAGTTTACTTGCAAGTTCGCTAAATTTCACAATTAGAACCCCCACTCCTCACACATATTCTTGGACTTTTACCATTTTCCCCAAAAAAAATCAACCCAAGTCTATAGACCGTACGAAAAAAACTGTAGAAAATCGTGACAGCTTTTATCTTGATATTGGATTAACCAATATAGGCTGTACGGCACAGCTCACTATTCCCTCGGCAGTAAATGCCCCTGGGAATTTCTTTCTGATTATATGAAGAGAGCCATTGATATCCGCATTAATCACTTTACCAGTTGCACTCAAAAATAAACCACGTTTGACTCGTTTTCCCACATAATTCTTATGGCGCCTGGGCAATTCTAAATCAAGTGCAGAAGTTTTACTGGTGTAACAATCTTGCTGTCTCCATAACTTTGATACCAGCAAGTTCACACTTATAAGTTATCTGTTGAATTAATTTATAGTGAGGTATTTGGGTAAAGTTTTGATTGTTTTTTTTACCGATGTTTGCACCCTGTTTCCAGTTATCATTATTATTAATTCGGTAAATATGAGGTAATTTTTATACCTTTTTCCCTATATCTATAGCAATTAGGAATCAGATGTGAGAATTTTACTGCTCTCTAAAAATCTAAAATATGGTGGTTATAATCTTTATAAGATACAGTTCTTTTCCTTTTTCTGTTTTGCCTATTGCCTGTTTCCTGTTCCCTAAAACTGTACAATATCTCACAATTCATATCATATTCCTATGTTTCTCGATCTTCTGAATTCTGACTTTTTTGCCAAAAACCCGCACCTTTACAAAAATACCAAATGGCTTCTATAGACCCCATTTTAGGATACATTTAAAAAGAGAGGAGGGAGATAGGAATATGGGAGATAGAGAGTATTTTTAAATCTTTAAATTCCCTCTTTTTAAAAAATAGTATTTCCTGGTCTACTTGATTGTTTAAGAAGTTGCATAATCTAGATATGAATTATAAATATTCACTATCTACACTACTTTTTTCCGTTGCTATTAGATATCTCCAATAATAAAAAATTAAATCAATTATTCCAGATAATTTATCAATTATTTCCCCCTATTCCCTACTCCCTACTCCCTAACTTGATATATTTACAGTTTTTCTTCTTTCTGTATTTCTGGTACAGAAACTACATTTACATCAACTGTACTATCGGTAGTAGTTGAGTCTTGGTTATTCACATTAGATACAACCGGTGTATCTTGACCCCGACGTAATTTAATAAAATCAACTACCATCTGAGAAACCTCTGCTACCAAGAGAGTTACAATAGCAACATCATCAATTTGTCCGACAATTGGGATAAAATCTGGAGAAATATCAAAAGGACTCAATACATAAGCTAATGTTCCAGCAATAATCCACCAACGATATTTAGGATTACGAATAGTATTACGATACCAAGTATATAGAGATTGAATGGAAAAGCTCATTTAATTATCCTCAAAGTTAAAAGTTACTTACATTTCTAATAATGCCAGAGTTTAAAGCACTATGTCAGTGCTAATATTAACCATCTATTTTTCTGGAAAGTTCTACAGTCATAATTCAGGAATTTAGTTCTAGAAATTTGTATTAAGTGCATAAGCAAAATTAATTACATATTCTCTTCCTAAATTATCAAGCACTTTTTTGAGATATTGATATTGAAGCAAGCTGTTTGGTGTCATTCTTTCTAAAAGCTTTCTACTCTCTGGTATTAAGTTTCTAATCAATTTCATAATCTCATAAATATCTAGTTTTTTTTCATTTTATGAAGCTACTGAAAAAAATGGCGCGTCTCAGAAAGATTTTCATTTTCTCAAACTTCCATAAACATAATGTATCCTTGTCTTTTCCTCGTCAAATCTTTCCATCCATTTCTTTTGACTGGAAAACCACAAACATTTCATTTTATGAAGCTCCTAAAAAAAATTTGGCGCGTCAAAGGATTTTCCTTTGCATCCTCAGCAAAATTTTGATATTATAAAAACTATCTGGGTTGACTCGTCTATACACATGACTTTTTATTCAATCAAAAAAAAGTACAGTTTGGACTGCGATCGCAAATTTTGTAGATTTGAAATTTAATCAGCAAGCCCTAACCTAAGAACCTATCCCACTAATAATATTTTTGCTGAAAAGCCCAAATATTCTTAAAGATAAAAACGCAAAATCTAGCTTTTCAGGAAAATTTTACTTAAGTAAATAAGCATTTTTAGAATAGTGGGATAGGTTGAAGTATTCAGGAAATTTCCCCAGGAGAAATATCAGAAAGATTTTCATTTTCTCAAGCTTCCATAAACATCATGTATTCTTGTCTTTCCCTAGTCAAATCTTTC
>NZ_JAAHGT010000118.1 GCF_010672385.1 Okeania sp. SIO2F4 | reverse complement strand
TAAAAGCAACTGCATTATTGCCAGAAAACTCAAACTTAATCACCATATCGTCAAGAAATTGACTTTCCCAGTGTTCATAAGATTTATTCATAAGTGTCATTTCAGTTATCAGTTAGCCTCCTATCGGAGGAACTGCGTTAACAGTTACCAGTTATCAGTACCTCCGGCTGAAGCATCCGGATTGAAATACTGAAGTTTACTTTTTTTATCCCCTTGAAAGGGGAGGCTTGAGACCCTTTTTTTTGTCAGTATTGGTTAAGTTATTTTCAGCAAAATATAACAAATATATTCATTTAGCGTCAATAGCTATCTACAAAACTCTACATTTTTCTATCTATATAATTCTCTTTAATTCCACACACATTTATCCCATCCAATTGTTAATCTAAAAGCATAGTAATTGAAGCAAAATATTAGTAATTTTCCGAGGAGTTATCTGATGGAATTTTTAATCGCAACCTGGGTTTGTTGTGGTGTGTCTTGTGCTATTATTGCCGAAAAAAAATATCGAGACCAAACATTATGGTTTTTCTTAGGTATTTTATTTGGCGTATTTGCTTTAGTAGCGATCGCTTTATTACCCTCAGCTTAAAAATTATGTAGTAGCGCGTCTAGGCTAAAATTCTGTGTAAAACCTAACCCCCCAACCCCCTTCCCTACCAGGGAAAGGGGAGGAATATTCTCCCCTCTCACTCATCAGGAGAGGGGTTGGGGGAGAGGTCTTCAGTGGTTACTCAAATTTATCCAAAATTTTAGTCTAAACGTCCTACTACTGAAACGACACAATTAATGGGTGTGGATTCTATCCATGGGGTGGGGGCTGGTTAATCTAATTTCAGGTTAAGACTAATTAATTTAACGCGGAACTCGTCCCTACTATTGTAAAACTTTAGGTGTATCACGCCACTACTAGCAATAATCAATTTTATCATCGAGACGTTCTATATAACGCCTCTACTTTTTGTGGAAAATTATCTCTAAAAGCATCTATTTTTCTATCTACATTTGTCTACAAATTTCTATTCCTAACCATTGGTAAAATTGCTAATCTAAAAATATAGAGATAACAAACAAAGCTGGAAACAAGCAACAGTTTATTTAATGGCAACGGTCAGATAAAAAGACTATTATTTTCTACATTTATCTACCCCACTATTAAATAAATCAAGCTAGGATTTATCCAGAGACAAAAAATCTCTACGCACCTTGAAAATCAAAGATAAAACAAACAGGAGAAAACTCTCATGCAACCTTTGTCTCCAGAACAAATTGAACTGTTAAAAAAACAGACAATTGAAAGTTTTGTGAAAGCTGCAAATGCACCATTTATTGTGGCTGTTATTGGTCAAACAGGTTTTGGTAAAAGCTCATTAATAAATGCTTTGTTCAATACTAACTTAAAAACTGATGCAGTTAAACCTTGTACTATGGCTGTTGAAAAATTTGTTGTGAAGGGAAATAAAGGTGAATTATGGTTCTATGACTTGCCAGGAATTGGGGAATCTGAATCAGCAGATGCACGATATATTGAGGACTATAAACAAAAGTTATTTGAAGCTGATGTTGTTCTCTGGTGTCTGCACTCCGATAACCGTTCCGTTACTTTTGATGTGGCAGCTTTAAACAAAATTTTAGCCTCATTTAGTGCCGAAAAAAAAGCCCAATTAATGAGTAAAATTACTTTTGTTTTAACCAAAGCTGATACTATCAGTCATCCCGCTTGGTTGCTGGCAAAAATGGATAAAAATTGGGGAATGTTTGCACCTAGCAAAGTAACCCGTGAAATCCTCGAAAAGAAAGCTCAATATTATCAAGAAACTTTCTTGCTTCCCTATGGGAATGGAATTATTTCTCGTACCTATAATGATGGCAACTTCAAAATAGACGATCCACGTTTTTCTTGGGATAACTATAGTATTGTTTTTCAAGGATTTATGGATGCAAATACTTTCGCTCAACTTCAGGCAAAATATCCCCACCATCAAGAAGCATTTCAGCGACTTTATCAAAACTATCAAGTTGTTCCCTGTTCCTCCTCTTTTCGATTTAATCTAAACAAATTGATGTTAATAATAGTCAACAAAATGGGTAAAGAAGCGATCGCTCGTTTCAATAACTTTTTAAACGACCAATTAGATAAACTTCCTTTTGCTAAAGCGAAAGAATATTCTAATCTTATTGTAGTCGATCCGAACCGAAATCGGAAATTATTCGATTTGACAGAAATGCGAATTTAATAACAAACACGATCGATGATTGTGACGTAGGGACGTTGCATGCAACGTCCCTAGGCGAGAGGAAAAAAGAAAGAAGAATTCATTCTTCTTTCAAACTGCTATAAGTCATCAAGGGCGGTCATTTTCCCCCTAAAATTACATCAGATACAACTTCTATCATTTTCTCTGATTTTCTACCAAAAAATAAATCAGTTATCACTAAAATTAAAACAAATTCACTGAGGTAAATTATGAGCGAATTTGATGATATTTTTCAGCAAATTAATCAGAATAATCAAGACCGTAACCAACTCAAAAGTGCTGTTAGATCGGCTAACTTTGATAGTATTGCTGAGATTCTTTTGAAGGTGGCAAGTAAATTATTAGGTAGGAGTGTTCCTGCTTTGAGAAAAAATCGTTGGTTAGGTTGGGCAATTGAAGAGTTAGTCCCTACTGTTTATCACTTTATTAGAGATAATTGGAGTTTTTTCTCTTAGTCTATAAATTAGCTTCTCCCGGGAGAAGCCCATTTTCAGTATAAAACAGCTTACAAATTAACTCGTACAGGTAAAAAAGTGTTTTTCATAGAAAAGTTAAATCTAGTAGGATTAACTCGCAGAAATAAAATCAAACAAGATAAAAATGGAAAGTATTCACCTAATGGTCAATCTTCCAAGTCTGGGTTAAATAAATCTTGGTTAGATGCTGCATTTAATCAATTCTTTCAAATACTAGGTCAGGTAGCCGAAAAAGCTAACGCTAGAGTGGTAGAATGCAAACCAAATTATACATCTCAATTACTTTCTTATCCTATCGGAAATAGTGTTTATAGATTGCAGTATCAGAGAATATTTTGATGAGGAATTACAGTTGAAAATTGATAGAGATATAAATGCTGCCATCAATCTGAAACGAGTCGGGCTGGACAAGTTCGCGACTATAAACCGCCGTCAAAACAAAGTGGTTATAGCTAAATCTAAAACCGCTTCTGTTTCGCTCGGAAGTTCTGAGAGTCTTTAAAAGGCATTTCTATGCCTACACAGAAAGCGGATGCGTCTGTGTAGGTAAGTCACTATCAATGATATAAAACCCACTACATTTCTCCAGGGCTTTGTTGCATAAAAGTAGGGATAGAACATCCATTCCGCTTTGGTTCACATATCAAATGCGTTTGATATGCGGCTACTATATCCCTCTCTTTCGCGATTATTGATGTTCTATTCATCTATTGTCCAATAGTTAGGGTGAGATGATTAAATCTCAAAACCTTTACAGGTAAAAGTTTCAGCCTTTTTCTGTCTTGTATTGATGTTGAATTCATCTATTGTCCAATAGTTG
The DNA here is from genome assembly GCF_010672385.1 of Okeania sp. SIO2F4. Classification (GTDB taxonomy): domain Bacteria; phylum Cyanobacteriota; class Cyanobacteriia; order Cyanobacteriales; family Microcoleaceae; genus Trichodesmium. Next base: position 12,471 of record NZ_JAAHGT010000118.1, on the reverse strand, counting down.
TACCAATTTGATAAATGTTTGCTACAAATAGCTGGGGGAATTTTTAGGAGTCAGGAGTCGTATGGGAATGGCTTCAATACCATTTTTTAGTTCGTAAATCATCTTTTTGCTCAAAGGGACATCTCCTGTAAAATATTTTTATCACCCTTACTATTCGTAACATTCTTTTTTCATGCATGGTATTACAGCAGTTTCCGCGCCTTATGAAGTACATATGCACAAGCAAAGTGCAGCAGCTATATACTTTCATGCAACAAAGCCTTTCTCCAGTCAAAAACACAAAAATACAGGGCATAAATACTTAAATTTTCCGCCCTGTATATGTTCAAATTAACTTAAACATTCAGCTATATTCCACAGCAAAAGCTAATGGCTAACCGCTGACAGCTAAATGCTTCTAAATTACCTATTTAGATTTAGCTTCCTGACGCTCCTTAGCTTCCTTAATTACCACTTCCGACACATTAGCAGGACAAGGTGCATAATGAGAAAACTCCATTGAGAACTGACCTCTACCAGAAGTCATAGTCCGCAAGTCCCCAATATAACCAAACATCTCACTCAATGGCACATCTGCTTTGATACGACTACCAGTTGCTGTTGAGTCTTGAGACTTAATCATTCCCCGACGGCGGTTAATATCTCCGATAACATCACCAACATGATCGTCAGGAGTAAACACATCAACCTTCATTATTGGTTCAAGTAACTGAGGACTAGCTTTAGAGAAAGACTGACGATAGGCAGCTTTCGCAGCAATTTCAAAAGCGATCGCCGAGGAGTCAACCGGGTGATAAGCACCATCCGTTAATGTGAACTTCATATCCACACAAGGATAACCAGCTAACATACCCTTTTCAAAGCTACTCTCAAAGCCTTTTTGCACTGCAGGCCAAAATTCTCTGGGAACATTTCCACCAGTCACCTTTGACTCGAACTGGAAACCATCACCTGCTTCAGAAGGTTCTATCACATAGTCAATCTTAGCAAATTGACCCGAACCACCAGATTGCTTTTTATGAGTGTAGCTATCTTCAAGGCGCTTAGTAATAGACTCACGATAAGCTACCTGTGGCTTACCAACTTCCACATCTACCCCATAAGTCCGCTTCAGAATATCAACCTTAATATCCAAATGTAATTCACCCATACCCTTAATGATGGTTTCATTACTTTCAGCATCCGTCTCAACTCTGAAAGATGGGTCTTCCTGAACCATTTTACTCAATGCCATGCCCAGTTTTTCCACAGAACCTTTGTCCTTAGCTGCCACAGCAATAGAAATTACCGGGTCAGGGAACACCATCGGTTCCAAAGTAGCAGGTTCTTTGGGGTCGCACAGAGTATGGCCAGTTTGTACATTCTTCATCCCCACAATAGCAACAATGTCCCCTGCTTGAGCAGACTCAATTTCTTCGCGGGAGTCGGCGTGCATTTCCACCAAACGTCCAACTCTCTCAGTTTTGCCTGTAAAAGTATTCAATACTGTATCACCCTTGGACAATGTACCCGAATATATGCGGGTAAAGGTCAAAGCACCATATTTGTCGTCCATAATCTTGAATGCCAAAGCACGCAGAGGCTTTTCTGGGTCAACGTAGGCAAATTTACCAGTTTCGTGACCCTCTAGGTCAATCTCTGGTTGTGGTTTGATTTCAGTGGGGTTAGGGAGATAATCTACAACTGCATCAAGTACCAACTGCACGCCCTTATTTTTGAAAGATGAGCCACAGTAGGTGGGGAAGAAAGCCAGATCCTTAGTTCCCTTACGAATACAACGTTTCAGGGTATCAATATCTGGCTCTTCTCCTTCCAGATATTTTTCCATTACATCATCATCTTGCTCAACAGCAGTTTCAACCAACATTTCCCGATATTTCTCTACATCATCGGTCATATTCTCTGGAACATCTTTAAGCTCATATTTGGTTGGGTCTCCAGAATCATCCCAAACCCAAGCCTTACGGGTTAGTAGATCGACTACTCCCACAAAATCATTCTCAATACCAATAGGTAATACCATTACTAATGGCTTGGCCGCAAGTATATCTTCTACCTGTTTGACAACTCTGTAGAAATCAGCTCCTGTCCGGTCAAGCTTATTTACATAGATAATCCGAGAAACTTTAGAATCATTAGCATAACGCCAGTTAGTTTCAGATTGGGGCTCCACACCACCAGAGCCACAGAATACACCTACACCACCATCAAGTACCTTGAGAGAACGATATACCTCGATGGTAAAGTCAACGTGACCTGGAGTATCAATAATGTTTAATTGGCAATCTTTCCAGAAGCAGCTTGTAGCAGCGGACTGAATCGTAATACCCCGCTCTTGCTCCTGTTCCATAAAGTCTGTTGTTGCGGCACCTTCGTGGACCTCACCGATTTTATGGATTTTTCCGGTTAGTTTCAGAATTCTTTCTGTTGTGGTGGTTTTGCCCGCGTCAACGTGGGCGAAGATGCCGAAGTTGCGATATTTAGTGAGGTCTTTTGCCATATTTAACTCTCTTGTTAGATGTTACAAACTGTACTATTTTAGTATTACACATAGGGTATTTATTTGACCAACAAATAAGGTCAATAACTTCCCCTTGGATCGGGGATGAAAAAAATCAACTTCAGTATTTCAAGTCTATAGTTTCAGCAAGTGTTACTGTTGACATCCTCCCGACGCTGCACTTGCGTGACAGCGCGGGATTCCCTAACATTCCTGGTAGGGGCTTTCTGCTTCTAACGCACCTGCCTCCAAGGCCCTTCCCTCTTTTCGGTCTTACGGTCGCTCCACAGTACGTCGCCAATCCGACGGCTCCCCTAGACACTGCTAGCCCAGCAGCCATTAACTGCAATAGCACACTATTGGAAAAACCGCAACATTGATTGGTTTTCCCATCTCTCAGCTCCCCTGCGGGAGAGCGCGGGTCAAGGGCCAACGTCGAGATAACTGGTAACTGATAACTGATAGGCTGGCCTCTGGCTGAGGCTGGATTTCTCAGATATGGTTTGAAATCCTATTTTATGGCCTTAGTTATATTGCTGATTTTGACATCCTCCCCAACCTAAAGGCACGGGGATTCCTACCGAGCCGAAGCTCCTCGGTGGGTTGACGTTTCACAGACTGCTGCTACCAGATGCGGTAGTCTTAGGCTTGCCTCCACATCCGTTTAATGTCTCAGACTGCCCGCCCGCGACTAATATATTAATTGCTGCATTTTCATCACGATCGTGTTTTATACCACAGTTGAGACATTCCCACTCACGAATTGATAAATCTAATTTCCCACCTTTGAATCCACAGCTAGAGCAAATTTGAGATGTTGCTTCCCAACGACTAATTACTCTAAAATCACGACCGCATTTCTCAGCCTTTCCTTCTAACAGCGTCCTAAATTGCCTCCAACCTAAATCTGATATGGCTCTGGATAATTTGTGATCTCTTGGTGCGCCTTCCCTCTCTTGGTCAGCATTCCCTTGCGCCTGTTGGCGACGCGGGGTCTGACCGCTTGCGACTTTCGTCGTCGCGGGGTCGCACCGCTTTTTTACCATACCAGATACATTCAAATCCTCTAAAACAATTGTTTGGTTTTCACGAATTATTTCAGTGGATAATTTATGTAGAAAATCTGTTCTAGTATCTTTCAATTTAGCATGGAACTTAGCTATTTTTAGCCTAGCTCTTTCATATCGTTTAGACCCTCTAGTTTTGTTAGACAAAGACTTGCTCAACTTTCGGTACTTCTTAATTCGTTTCTTTAATGGTAATGGTGCATTAATTTTTTGACCATTACTCAAAGTAGCAAAAGTTTTAATTCCTAAATCTATACCTACTGAATTATCAGTTTTAGGCAACACTTCTGATGAAGTTTCTACTACAAAACTCAGAAAATATCTATTAGCTGAATCTTTGATTACTGTTACTGATGATGGAGCAGCAAGTAATTCTCTTGACCAAACAATTTTAAGCTTTCCAATTTTGGCTAAATAAACTTTATGTTGACCAACTTTAAATCCCCCTTTTGTAAACCTTGCAGTTTGTTTCGACTTTCTGGTTTTAAATTTAGGAGGTTTAACAGGTCTACCCTTTCTCTTACCTTTGGTTGAATTAAAAAAGTTTTGATAGGCTTGGTTTAAATCGTTTAAAGATTGCTGTAGTGGTATAGCAGAAACCTCTGATAACCACTCTCTATCTTCAGTTTTTTTAGCTTGAGTAATAAACTGTTTTTGTAGCTCAGAGTTAACAGGTTTTTTCTCTCCTGATTTGTATTTTTCCTGACAGCAAGTTAGACTATCGTTCCAGACAACACGGACACAGCCAAATAACTTGGCTAATCGGTATTTTTGTCCCGGTGTTGGATATATACGGTACTTAAATCTAGATTTCATAGTCTGAGTCTAAAGCTAATAGAACGATAACATATTTATTGAAATGAAAACCAATCAACCCATGCGGTATTTACAATAGTATGCTATGGTAAAAAAAAATAAGGCTGCTGGGCTAGCAGTGTCAGCGCCAGTCGCTCATGGGGGAGACCCCCTTTGGCGGCGCTGTCTTGTCTGTGGAGCGCGCCTTTAGACCGGAAAGAGGTTCGGCCTCGGAGGCAGGTGCTATGTTAGCGCAGCTCCTCTGCGCATAGGCAGCAGAAAGCTCCTATCAGCGATGTTAGGGAATCCCTTCCTATCTTGAGTATAGCAGCGTCGGGATGATGTCAATGAAACAAAGTCAGCCAAAAAGTCGCCCTTCTAGGGCGAGGCTTTGGACCAAATTTTTTGGTTAAGATACTTTACCAAAAATTCGACCATTTTATAGCGCTACGCGCAAGTCAAAATTCAAAAGTCAAAATTCAAAAGTAATTTATTGGGAAGGGTGGGAAGTCAAAATTCAAAAGTCAAACTTCAAATCTGGGAGAGGGAAATTAGGTCAAGAGCTGAAAATAGCCTGAAACCCTTGTCAATATTGAACTTCTACTATTTAAAGCTAAAAGCCTCTCTAAGTCTGGTTTTGAGGCAAAAATCACTTCATTTTTTGTCAAAGTCCCCTTATTGTTTTTAAGTCTCTACAGTTCACCTGTTTCCTCAGTATCTTTATAGAGAACTTTATCTGAACGTTGGTTGAAGACCCGCGCTCTCCATCCCCCGTAACCCCCCTTTGAAAGGGCAGGGCTGTTTCAAAGTATCGTAAATTAACAATTTAGGGAGAGTAGCAGATGGGGGGATAGGGCAATAAAGAAATTCACCAAAATTTGCCAAAATTTGCGCATTTTTCAGTTTTGGAGTCTCGTTAAAGTCTGACTCAATATTTGATTCAATTAGCTCAAAAAATCCCAGTTCTTTATTTTTTTCTCTTCCCTAATTACTAGAAAATAAGGTCTAAAGCCTCCTCCTTTAAAGGGGATAAAAAAAATTAGTGTTTCCAGCCTCCCTATTCCATTGAGGTACTGATAACTGATAACTGAAATAACCTATTCCCTAAAATCCCAAATCTGTATCTTACCAAGAGTAATAATTGTTATATTAAGTTATTAATAATTAAACTTTTAATTATTATAGTTTAATATACTTAGAACTATATCATTATCTATATGGAGATCGAAAATTTTCTAACTTGGTTAATCTTTTTTGGATTAATAACTAGCATTGGTATTGGTGCAATGATATATGCTTATCGTGGACAAGGAAGTATTTCTGTCCTATTTACAGAACCCATATCAATATCTTCATTAATACCACCAGAAGCAGCAGTAAATTTTCAACAAGGAAGTGAGGCTTTTCAAGTAGGAAATTATCAACAAGCTATCAATAAGTTTACTGAAGCTATACAGACTAATTCTAATATTGCTGAAGCTTATCATAATCGAGGTTTGGCTTTTGCGAATCTACGTCAAGATGATGAAAGTGTAGCAAATTTATTACAGGCAGGAGAATTATATCTCCAAGAGGGAAACCAAGAAGCTATCACTATTGTCAAAAAAAATCTAGAGTTATTAAAGGCGAGAAAAGAGTCTAGGAAAACTGACACTTAATTGATATGATGTGATTATTTTTTAGGGGGTAACAATGGGTTTAGGTGTTTTAGTTGATGGTAAGTGGGTTTCTGAACGGGAACAAGAAGATACTCAAGGTAGATTTATTCGCCCTCAAACCACTTTTCGGAATAAAATTACAGCAGATGGTTCTAGTGGTTTTAAGGCAGAAGCAGGACGTTATCATCTATACATTTCTTGGGCTTGTCCTTGGGCACATCGAACTGTTATTATGTGGAAACTCAAGGGGTTAGAAGATGCTATTGGTTTGTCAGTTGTAGGTGCTGTAATTGACCAAAATAGTTGGGAATTTACGGATGAACCAGGGTCTATTCCTGATTCTGTTAATAATAATAGTTATCTTTGGCAACTTTATCTTCAGGCAGACTCAAATTATAGTGGTAGGGTGACTGTACCTGTACTTTGGGATAAACAAACAGGCAAAATAATTAATAATGAATCCCGTGAAATTATTCGGATGTTTGATACTCAGTTTAGTGGTATTGCTAAAAATGATGTAAATTTATGTCCTGAAGATTTATACGATAAGATTGAAGAAACTATTGATAAGATTTACCAACCTATTAATAATGGTGTTTATCGAGCAGGTTTTGCTAGTTCTCAGTTAGCTTATGATGAGGGAGTAAAAGATTTATTTGCAGCTTTAGACCATTGGGAAGATGTCTTATCAAAACAACGTTATTTGTGTGGCGATCGCCTAACTGAAGCTGATATTTGTATGTTTACTACTTTGGTTCGTTTCGATCCGGTTTATTATGTTCATTTCAAGTGTAATTTACGCCATATTTGGGAATATCCAAATCTGGGGAATTATCTGAAAGATATTTATCAACATCCAGGAGTAAAAGAAACTTGTAATTTTGACCATATTAAACGGCATTATTACATGAGTCATCCTAAAGTTAATCCTACGAGAATTGTGCCAGTTGGTCCAGAGATAGATTTAGATTCTCCTCATAACCGCGCATCAATAGACATCTCCATAAAAGATTCTCAAACTATTACCGCGCCCTTCTAAAATTGGCATTTTTGGAGAGGTCTAATTTAAGGTAAGCATTCACCTATTAATGTCTGAATTATTACGATGTAAGTGAATAGGGAAGAGGAAAAAAGATGGATGTTAAAATAGAAGCTTTGTACTCTTTCTTTTTTCCCTCTATTAATTTCTTTGTCTCAGGTTTTGACTTCTATGCACCTAATAGAAAAAGTTTCCGTTAACTAACACACCCTCGTCAATTTTCTAAATTCAGAATTCTAAATTCTAAATTCTGAATACCCATCAATATTTGTTTGATTGTAGTCATAATTATTCGCTCAAAAAGACAAAGTTGACTATTAGGAGTTTTTTTCACTCTATTAATCTCCTTGTCTCAGGTTTTGACTTCTATGGACTAATACCATAATCAATATTTGAAAAGTTTTAATTATCAATATCAGCTTCTAATTTTAAAATTTTCAACTTTGTCATCAATCTCTGACAAAAAACGGTAAAAAAATTTCCAACTACTCAACATAATTTCAATACTTTCAGCTTTTTTTCTCGATCTGTGTGATATGATAAATTAAATATAATCTGTAGCAATTTATTGCCTAATACAATTTTAAAGTTGCAAATATTGATGATTTCGTTGTTTAAAGCAGCGATCGCCTCATATATCTCCAACCATAACGAACTAATTTTCTTCAGTCTCTCTAACCATGAATTGACTTATTGACAATTATATAGTAGCGATAAAATTAATTAACCTATATGGCTATTGCACTATTACCCCTAGCAAACTGGAGAATTGACCTTGCCCTGGAAAAGTTGTACCGCCAATGTTCAATAATTAATAATTAATAATTACCTCTTCTGTAATAGAAGGGTTAGGTTAAAAGGAATTTTTTTCTTTTCTTGGTCGATTGGAGGCTAGCGAGGAGACCTCGCCATCCCATCCTAGGTCATGCTCCGCTTTCCGACCGCTGTCTTGGTCGATTGGATATGCCGAGGAGACCTCGGCATCCCTCGACCGCTGTCTTGGTCGATTGGATATGCCGAGGTCTCCTCGGCATCCCTCGACCGCTTTTTCTCCATGAATTGAGAGGCTTTATACCTGAATTTTTCGGTAAAGGTAATTGCATTTAATCTCTTTGTCTCAGGTTTTGACTTCTATGCACCTAATAAAAAAAATTTCCGTAGTGGATTGACAAATTTAAAATGGTGTCCTGTGACGAATTGCTAAATACCTTTGACAGCTTAAATTATAGCCATAAATACCCACCCTACTCGATCTTGAACCAGAATAATATTTATCCTACCCCCAGTAGGGACGATTCGCGAATCGCCCCTACTAAACTTTAGGGGTTTGATATTATTTACCTTTCCTCAAACGATAAGCAACAGCACCAAATATTAATAAACCTATTACAGAAGTTGGTTCTGGAACTGAGGTATTAGGTTCAGGTTCAGAACCTTCTACTGCCAGTGGAGAAAAATTATCAAATGCAAGTCCAACACTATTTGCACTCCCCGTATAGACTAGGCGAATAGCATGAATATCTTTTTCGGGACGCTCAAAAGACCAAAGCCAGGGAAGACTATCTAAGGGAGTAGTATAAGCAGTGCCGATAGGACTGACAATAGAATCAATCACAGATAAATCAGATCCCAGTGCTTGAACTTCCCATTGTTCACCTAACCCTGTTGGCCTACCGTCAATATCCCAAATTTCAGCCGATGCAGCATTTGTTGGAAAAGTGTAAGAAATTAGAAGAGATTCACCTTTGGTTAGTGAACCAACTCCTCGTAGGAAAAAACTACCTAACCTGTCTTCAAAACCAGGAGCAGCTATATCATATCCTCTTCCTTCTCCTGTTCTTGTTCTTGATTGAAAACCTGATACAGAATCTGAATTGCCAACAGCCTCCAATCTGGGGAAAAGTCCGGCATCGGGTAAACCATCCAAGTTACGGTCAATGCCAAAAGTTACACCCAAGGATGAGAACTGATTTGTAATTGGCATATTATCTACAGCTACACTTCCATCAGGAAATTTACCATCCACAGGTTCAAAATTAATCAGAGATGCTGCATTAACTGAATGATTTGGCAATACAGATACAGAGGTCGCTACCACAATACCTATCAATGTTTGTTTGATTGTAGTCATAATTATTGGGTCAAAAATACAAAGTTGACTATTGGGAGTTTTCTTTTTCCCCTCTGCCAATATCTTTGTGTCAAGTTTTGACTTCTGTGCACCTAAGAGAAAAAATTTCTGTTTTTCCTGCATAGTAATAGTGAAGGTGTTTGTAATTTCTCCCCACACTCCCCACACTCCCCACACTCCCCACACTCCCCACACTCCCCACACTCCCCACACTCCCACACTTCCCTACTCCTTATTCCTGAGTACAAGCATCATAAAGCATTTGACTATTTTCACTTAAGTCATCCAGTAACCATTTTCTTTGAATTCTTTGAGCTTTTTTATCATTAGCAAGAAAGTCATTAACATACCTTTGCCAACTAGAATTTTTTTCCCCTCCAGGAAGTATTAATCCATAACCCGCACAAAAAGGACGACCATTTTCCTGATTAATAGTAATAAAAGTGTAATCTTTTTCCATATCAAAGTTCATTGCCATGGCTATACCTAACAAAAGAGTTCCATCACTAGCAAAACCATTAACTTCACCATCCGCCAAAGCTTCAATACCTTGTTGTCTAGTTAAAAATTTATTCTCTATTTGTTCTTCAGGATAAGAACTTTTTAAGTCAGTTTCATTGGTAGTGTTTCTAACTACACCAACCATCGCTTTACCAGCATTCACATCTTCTTCTTGCCTACCTCTTTGAGCTAAAACTTGTGTTGCTGTGATAAAAAAAGGTGCAGAAAAATTAACACCATATTTTTCTTCACGTTCAGCACTAATACTATTGGGACCACATTCTAAATCTACCTGACCACTTTTTACCATATCCCAGCGACTCTGGACAGTTGATGTGACGAATCTTACCCTGATCGGATCGAGTTGATTAGCACTAAGACGTTCAGCTAAAGCATAAGCAATATCCACACAATATCCCTCCCTTTTTCCTTTGTCATCCCTAGAACCAAACCAATAGGAATCTTCCCTTACTCCTACATAGATCAACTCTCTTCTAATAATTGTTTCTTCTGTTTGTGCGTTACTAATTTTTTGTGGAAAAATAGTCGCCAAAAATGCTAGAGATGAAGCAATCAAAATTTTTAGTTTGCTATTCATTTTTCCTCCTTTATAATAATTAGAATCTCCAAGTAGCTCTAGTTACAAATACTGTAATTGGGTCATTTCGGTCGTCATGCTCTGGTTGTGTTTCAATAAAGAAACCGGACGTTAAATCTATATTATTTGAAATTCTATAATTGTAGAAAATTTGAAATTGTATAGAAGTATCTGGATCATCTTCTCCACCATCAATATCTGTTACTTTCGGTTGCTGACCAACCGAAAGACCTAAACTTCCATTTTCAAATACTAAGTCATCTATAGCTACTGTGACTGCCCAATGCCAAATATCCGCTTCATCACCTTCGCGATCGCCTGCTTCAGCTTCAGCATTACTATAACCAACCCAGCCAGAAATAGTAAACGGTGCCCAGCGATAGCTGGTTTGGAAGCCAAAATGGTCTGCTGAAGTTGCTACTCTGCCAAAAGGTCGTTGAGCATTTCTACTGCCTGTAAAACCTGCTACATTAACTAAATCCGCCGTATAATATGCTCTAACATAAGCAAAAGAAAAATCAAAATCTACGGTTGGTGAAACTGTTAACTGAGCATAAGCGCTATTTGTACCGTTAAAAAGTCCACCACCTTCTCTCGGATCGTTCACTCTACCAGTACCACCACCAGGAGCGCCTCCAAGATAAGCAACATCTAACCTAAAATTGTCGTTAATTTGATAACTATAACCTAAACCAGCGCCCCCTACTTGGATGTAAATGGTCGGATTGTAAGCAGCGAACAAGGCAACACTTCCTGTATTACCACTAATCAGTCTAGGATTAAGTGCAGGAGCCATCAAATCAAAGTCAAGTCCAGCAGCTCCAATATAAAGACTCATTTTCGTGTTGAGGGGAAAAATATAGTATACCTCTGTTAGTCGTGCTATGTCGTTAGGTGGAGAGCCTGCGTTTAAGAAGGTCATAGCGGTACCTGTATTTACTCCAGGTAGGTCTCCAACACTTAACCTAGTTCTCAGGAAGTCTAAACCTGTAAAACTGGTATCGAAGTTCAATGTTACGGCATGGCCAAAGCCTATTTGGCTATCATCGGCACTAACTGTAGCACCGTCTTCACCATCGTTACCGAAGGCGTCATACAAAGCCATGGTTACTTGCCCTTTTAGTAAGGTTGTGGTAGAAAACTGATTAGCTTCCAGAACATCTGTCCGAGTTTCTAGGGCATTGAGACGGGATTTAAGATCGGCTATTTCGATGGCAAAATCTTCTTGTAATCGTTGGCTTTTTGCCAAGTCTTCTTGGGAAATATAACCTTCATTGAATTCTTCAATCAGACTTTGAATAACTTGTAAACATTCGTTAAGATTTGCTGCAAATTCGTAACGACTGATGGCTCTATTGCCACCAAATGTAGCATTTGGGGCGGCCAATAGACAACCATAACGTTCTGCTAATCCTTGGAGGGCACTGTAAGCCCAATCTGTTGGGAGAACGTCACTAAGTTGATTGACAGAGTTAACTCTTTCTAAAGAGGGAGATATTTCCGAAGGTTGGTCAAGTTGATTATATTGTTCTATTTGTCCCAAAGTATCGTTAGTTTTCTCCTTGAGTGTGGTTGTGGTTTCCTGGTTTGAGTTGGCAAGTGGTTGAGATTTTGGCGAAGGTTGTTTGAGAGGGTTGTACTCCTCTATTTTTTCTAAAATATGGGCAGTTTCGTCAATAATTTGATTTGATACTTGCTTCTGAGCTTTACTGCTAGGTGCAGTAGATAAGACCAATCCCATTCCTAAAAGTAAGGGAAAAATTACAACATCATAAAGTTTACGTCCCATATTTTTAATTTGATAATTTTATTGATCCTAAGAAAAGCATTATGATTTTAATACGCAAATGACACTATTAAAACTTTTTTTCTAATGATTATTTCCATTGCTCATGTGTGACTTGTTTTGTGGAGAAAAATAGTTGGCAAAAATGCTCATTATTAAATAATCAGAATATGCAGTTTATTAGACATAGGCGTGAAAAAGATATAGATTTTTTGCGGCTAGTAGGGAACACTTAATACTTAACACTTAACAGGGAATATATTTTCACGAAAAAGATACGAAAAATGATTTCGGAGAGTGAATTTGACAACTCTAGCTTGTCTTAAATAAAGAGCAAGTTTATTTTCTGGAGAGGTTTATTGTTTTTTTTGCCAGTTTCAGTATTAGAATCTCTGG
>NZ_JAAHGT010001179.1 GCF_010672385.1 Okeania sp. SIO2F4 | reverse complement strand
TACGAAAAACTAAGATTTGAGATTGCTTCCCTGTCGGTCGATAGGGACGAAAATAGGTTGTGCTGCGTAAGTGTTCTAATAATTAGATTCAATCCGGTAGCATAGGTACAATAGACATAGGCGTGAAAATAGTCAAACAGTTAACTATCTATTAATATCATGTCCGGATAAGAGCGTGATAAAAAAAGTATATGGTTTGTAGTATAGCTCTCAGCCCGATACATACTTAGGGCTAGAGCAATACTACAGACTTTAATTATAACTATTCAACCGGACATGATATAACTCTTTTTAAAGATATCCGATCGAGATGTACTTTTTTGTAGCATTCTTTGTTAAAAATGGTATACAGCGCTTTTCAGTTGAGTAGACCACTAAACTCATTGTTAGGAGTCAGGAGTCAGGAGTTGTAGGGGCTTGCTGGCCAGCAAGCCCCTACAAGAGTTAGGAGTCAGTATCATTGTGGTTTATTCATATGAAAACCGCTATAAAATAATAATATGCCTAGGTATTTTACCAAGTAAAAAACGTAAATAACAAGATAAATTATGAATAAGAATAGTTTTTTCTGGGTTTCTGTCATCTTTAGTAAATTGCCTATATTTAAACTTCAGTCGCTGCTTTTGACGACACTTTTTTTAAGTGTATTCGCTGTTAGTTGTAAAACGACATCATCAACTCGAGAAGATACATCTTCCGCATCTCCAAAAACGTCTCTATCCCAATCAAACAAATTTGATGGAGTCAATATCAATGTCATCTCCCTCAGTAAACCTGTTGCTGCAACTGTGGAAAAGCGAGCTGATGAATTTGAAGCACTGACAGGAGCAAAGATTACGGTTAAGAGTGCTGGCTATTCCGAACTCTATCAAACAATTTTGCAGGATCTGACAACGGGTAGCAATCAATACGATGTCATGATTATGACTTCAAATTGGATGCCAGATTATATTGAATCTGGTTACCTCAAAGATTTAACGGAAGATGTCAATGAAGATTCAAGTTTAGCATGGAAGGATATTGCACCATTTTTTCAGGAATACGGTCTCGTTTATGCCAATAAAATCTATGCGATTCCCATTGATGGTAACTATCACCTCATGTATTATCGAGCCGATCTATTAGCTGAAGCAGGATTTGAGCCGCCCAGAACTTGGGATGATTATCTCAAAATTGCTAAGTATTTTCATGCTAAAGACTTAAATGATGACGGGGAGCCAGATTATGGCTCTTGTTTGGCAAAAAAACCTGGAAACGTTACCTACTGGGCAATGTGGTCAATAGCAGCTTCTCTTTTGCAGTCTCAAGGAACTAAACAGGGGATTTTCTTTGACCCCAACACCATGCAACCAATGACGAATAATATTGCCTTTGCTAAAGCTCTCGATATTTACAAAGCAACGAATGAGTATGGCGCTCCCGATGAAATGGAGTGGGGGTTGAACGACGGTCGCCAAGCCTTTGTTTCGGGTCGATGTGCCTTATCAATGGATCATGGAGATATTGGAACATTGGCACTCTTACCAGGCTCAAAGGTTAAAGATAAGTTTGGTACTACCATTATACCGGGGTCTACTGAAGTCCTCAATTGGGATACTGGAGAATTGGTGCCGTGCGATAAATTTACCTGTCCGTTTGCAATTAATGGGGTAAACCATGCCCCTTTTACAGCAGCTATTGGTTGGGCTGGAACGATTAATACTGCAGCAGATCCTAAAGTTCAAGCAGCAGGAGTTGCCTTTATTTCTTATATTAGCCAGCCCGATCGCTCCAATATAGATGTAACCAATGGGCGATCGGGTTTGAATCCCTACCGTCTTTCCCAGTTTTCTGATTCTCAGAACTGGATAGCAGCAGGCATGACTCCCGCAGTCGCCAGTACCTACTTGGGAGCAATTGGCGCTAGTCTTAACAGCCCCAATGTGGTACTTGATTTAACTATTCCCAGAAACTACAATTATCAGCGAGAACTACTAGATGCAGCAGTGTCAGACTTTCTCGCGGGCAAAATCAGCCGGGATGAAGCTATGGCAAGGATTACTCAGGAATGGGAGACTCTCACCAATAACATGGGAAGAGATTCTCAAAAAGCATTCTACCGGAAGAGTTTAGGATTAGATATTTAAGTCTAGTAGATATAGCGCGTAGCGCAAGTCATTTCAGTTATCAGTTATCAGTACCTCTGCAATACAGAGGTTTTCAGCAGAGAAACCGGGTTGATATCAGGACTTACGCATAACCACCACATCTTGTAGGGGTGATTTCCTACGGAATGCTTCGCAAACGCGAATCACCCCTACAGATAGCGTATAATTTGACATTTTGCGGCCACGGATCAGCTCGACCAGTTGCATGACAGGAACCGGGTTCATGAAGTGGAACCCCATGAACTTCTCAGGGCGGTCGGTGCGGCTGGCCAGACGGGTGATCGAGATGGACGACGTGTTTGACGTCAGGATGGTATGCGGTGCCAGATGCGGCACGATATCTTCGAAAATC
>NZ_JAAHGT010001178.1 GCF_010672385.1 Okeania sp. SIO2F4 | reverse complement strand
TACAGGCTCGGCCAGCACCATTTACTGATGCTTTGACAGGAGAGGAATAGGGAGAGGGGGAAGTGTGGGAAGTGTGGGGAGAGGGGGAAATAAATGTGGGAAGTGTGGGGAGAGGGGGAAGTGTGGGAAGTGTGGGGAGAGGAGGAAGTATCAAGTATATAAAAGCATATTTTTGTTGAGATTTTATACTGAATAAAAGCGGTCGCGTCAGCGGAACGGAGTTCTATCGCTTATCCCTATCAGGAGTGGGGGAGTTGGCGATAAGTAAACATTAAGAATAATTAACACCCTCCTGGCTAATAATTATCAAAAAAGTTCCATGCGCTTGTGTTAGGAACGGAAACTAAATTAAGATTGGAAAATTCTGGTTTCTGCTATAGAAACCTCTAGAGCGTAATTAATTTTATCCGGTTTTATTTTCTTCTATTCTGTCTCCAGAATTGCTGTCTCCTGACTCCTTCTTTGAAATTATTGATGTCTTTTTTCTGCGGATAAAACTCTTAAAGCAGGAATATTTAATAATTTAATTGATTTACCATCTATAGAAATTAATTTTTGTTCGCTTAACTTGGCAAAAACTCTGGAAAGAGTTTCAGGAATAGTACCTAATGATGCAGCTAATTGACTTTTAGTCATATCTAGTTTTATTTCTGATGGGTCAGAAGAGCGATCGCTTAACTCTAACAAATAAACGGCTAATCTTCCTGGTACTTCTTTCAGTGATAAATCTTCAATTAATTTTGCAAATAAGCGCAAATTTTTGGCAAAAATTGACAACATATTAATAGCAATAGTTGGCTGATTTTCTAATAGTTTTAAAAATTCTTGTCTCGGTAAAAATAATAACTCACTTTTTGTCAATGCTTCAGCAGAAGCAGGATAACATTTGCCATCAAAAGCTGGCACTTCAGCAAAATGTTCTCCCCTAGTAAATATGTGTAAAATTTGTTCTTTTCCTTCAGGAGAAAATTTAAAAATTTTGACTTTGCCAGAGAAAATAATAAAACAGCCTCTACCTTTTTCTCCTTCCCAAAAAATCGGTTCTTTTTTTTGATAAGTTTGAAGTTTAGCTATTTGGCTAACAGCCTGCAAATGTTCTGAGGGAAGATTATTAAACATTTGAGTATTAGCTATGAATTGACTGATTTTTGATATCTGCTCATTCATTGTTTATTTCAGAAATTATTTAAGTCTGTAAGTCTAATTAAACGTAAAAAAAATTGTAGACTCGGCTTTACCAAAAAGTATCATAAGAATGATTTATAGCTAAATTTTACCATATAAAAAGTGTGATATTTGTATTTTACAAACAATATTTTATCGGATATTTATGAAATTAAAAAACAAAGTTATTAGTTATTAACTTGCAGATAATTAGACTTTTTTCCTATAAAAATAGATTTTGTTATCAAGGGAACAGAAAAAAGTCTTAATTTTCACTTGTAGAGCTATAGGTGGTGATGTAGCATTAGTGAATTTTTCAAAATGCTTGGTAGGAATTTCTACTTAAAAAAGATTTTTTAACTAAGTTTTAATAACAGCCATCACTTTTGAGATTTATCATAAAAATAGAAGTTTGCAGTTAAGTAAAATACAAATTATTCAGCAACCTCAAAAATTTACTAATTATTGACTTAAGTCAAAGACAAAATTTCTACTCAGTAACTACAGTAAAAATATAAGACTTCTTGCAGAAGTCAGGGAATAGGGAATAGGGAATAGGGAATAGGGGGGATGAAATTTTTGATTCTATATCTCTAGTTGATTGAATTAAAACTTTTGCAAGAGGTCTATACAGAGAAAAATCTACCAGGAGAAAAATATTATGTCTATGTTTTGCGAACAATGCGAACAAACCGCCAGTGGGCAAGGTTGCCACCAATGGGGAGCTTGTGGCAAAAGTCCGGAATTGAACGCTGTACAAGATTTATTAGTTTACTGTCTGCGGGGGTTAGCAGAAGTCAGACTCCAGGCAAAACAATTAAATATTTCTACTAGAGAAATAGATGTCTTTATCTGCGAGTCAATATTTGCCACAATGACAAACGTTAACTTTGACAAAAAAAGCTTTGCTCAATATATTAAAGTTGCGATCGCTCACCGGGAAAACTTGAAAACTCAGATTCCTGAAACAAAATTCTCTCCCCTAGCTAACTACGAACCAGACTACAGTGAAAGTTTATCTCTCCAAGGAGAAAATGTTTCCCTCAAATTTCTTGCTCAGTCTGATAATAATGTTGATATATTCTCTCTCAAATTAACAGTTATCTATGGAATTAAAGGAGCAGCTTCCTACACATTCCACGCTATGGAGTTGGGAGAAGAAGATGAAAAAATTTATGATTTTATTGCTGAAGCATTAGTTGCTCTGGATAACCAAGACCTAACCCTTGACGACTGGGTAAACCTAGGGTTGCAAGTGGGAGAAATTAATCTCAAAGCAATGGAATTGTTAGACGCAGGTCATACAAAAACCTACGGTCATCCCGTACCTACCGCCGTACCATTGGACCC
>NZ_JAAHGT010001177.1 GCF_010672385.1 Okeania sp. SIO2F4 | reverse complement strand
AAGTGCCTTTTTGGGGCCTTTAAAAAGTGCGCCTGTTTCAGTGTAAAAAGCTCAAAAAGTTAGTATTTTAGGCCAGAGTATGGCAGAAAAATCACTCTGACAATTCTTACTCCTACCTCCTCGCTCGTTCCCATTTCTCCTGTCTCCTGTCTCCTGACTCCTGACTCCTACCCATACCATGCATACTTTTTCAGCAAACCCTAGCTATGTGCAAGTCAAAAGTCAAAAGTAATCTCTAACTGAGTTTTTTCTGAGGAAACGCTCTACGTTTTATGTTGTGTAGCAAAACGGGATTTAGCAATGTCCGTACCCTAAATCCCTAGTGCTATACCTTCAAGTAAAGCGTAGGTGTTTCTTAGCAAACCCTAAAGATGAAGCACCGAAGCACTATCCAAGGATAAAACCTGTGTTTCAGTAAGTTCAGCAGAGCAGATCAATATTTAAGCTACAAGTATTGGAGCTAGACTCCCACACATCTAAATCTAATCACTCACAATTAGCGATCGCTAAGAACTTCACCATAAGAAAAACCTGGAGCTGCCAGAACAAAAACTGTACTAGGAAGACCAAAAGTTTTAGACTGTAAATCCTGATAATACTCAGTAAAATTCTCCCCTGGAGTCCGAATACCAAGGAAAATCAAATCAGCATTCTGAGAAGACTCATGTAAAATATCATAAAAAGGCCGACCTTTAGATACCAAAACTTGAGAACTTGCACCAATGCGTAAATCTTGAATCACACTATCAACATTTGCTTGGGTTGCTTGAGCTGCACTTTCTTCAGGAACTACCAATTTCAAATGAATTTCAGCATTTCGCCAATCCATATCTGTACGCAATAAATAGGCCAAAAGTAACATTAAGCCACCATTATTTTGTAAACCACCCCACCAAACATCAATTCGACGATATTGACCAAAGCCACGATCGCTATTCTCCCGCAAAATTACCACATTTTTCTTGGCTTTATGAATATGACCAACTAACTGACAGTAGCGATCGCTGCGAGAAGGTTCCTGACTGTCTCCAAGGACTACTGTATTCGGTGTCAGTGGTCCAATACCATAAGTTTCTACCAAGAGTTTCGCCCCATCAAAAAAGTCTGTAGCTGTTACAACTCTCACCAATACTTGGACTCCTCGCTTTTCTAAATACTCACGAATAGTATCCTGCATATCACTCTGCTGAGAAACATCCCGAGATGAACTGGGCAAAACACTACAAACCGTAATCATCCCTCGGTTATGAGTTAGGTCATCTGCAAACTGAATTAATGGCCAGCGTTTTTTAGGTATCCCAGACAGCACCAAAATATGGGGACGCCAGTTTTTAGTATCTTCTTCACCAATCTGAAAAATCCCTTCCCGTACCAAGGCCATCCATATTCCTCGTCTGGCATCTCCCCAAGTTGTCTCTAACTCCCGTCGTTGTAGCCAGATAAATATGGCCAGCACTATGACAGCAGCAATAACTGTAGCCACAGCATTAATCAGAAACATCACTGCCAAACAACCCAGGGCACCCAGCATTGATAATGACCAATGAACTTTAAATGTAGGGCGAAAAGAGGGGCTTTGTAAAAAGCCTTCTATACCTGCTGAGACATTCAAAACCAAATAAGTAGTCAAAAAGAACATTGTCAACACTGGGGCAATAATATTTAAGTCGCCAATACAGACTGTGGCAGTAGCAACTCCTAAAGTTACTGCTGTACCAATTCGAGGTTCATCATTAGGTCCACTACCATTGCCGAGAAAAGATAACCAACGCGGTAAAACTCCATCCCTTGCCAAAGCTTGTAAGACTCTGGGAGCGCCCAAAATACTACCAATAGCGCTCGACAGAGTTGCCCCCCAAACTCCAAACAAAATAGCTGGTCCCCAAAAAGCCATTTCTTTCATAATCAAGGGGTTTTCTATTAAGGTACTAGCATCTGCCCTCATGGCCATAACAATTGGTAGTATCATGTAAATTACATAACCTGTACCAACTGCTGCGAGAGTACCTGTAGGAATAGAGCGGCTAGGTTCTCGCAAGTCCCCCGACATACTGACTCCTGCCATTATTCCTGTTACTGCTGGAAAGAAGACAGCAAAAACAGTCCAAAAAGGTTCTGATAATTGCTTGGAAGCTCCCCACATTTCTATATTTGTCGTTTCGATGGGATGTCCAAATGCAAATGAAATTAGGGATAAGGCGATCGCTACCATAATGAAATATTGGGCCTTAATGGCGATTTCTGCCGAAGTCAAGGCCAATATTGCCACAGCGATCGTGGTAATCAAAGCTACATAAAGTTGGTTAAAGCTACCAAAAGCATCTACAACGCTTTCTGCAAAACCAATGGTATAAAGGGCAACAGAGAGAGCTTGGGCAAAGTAAAGGGGTATTCCAACTGCACCACCTGTTTCCAGACCCAGAGACCGACTTATCATATAGTAGGCACCTCCTCCCCTAACGATTCTGTCTGTGGCGATCGCGCTGACTGACAAAGAGGTGAGAAAGGTAATAC
>NZ_JAAHGT010001176.1 GCF_010672385.1 Okeania sp. SIO2F4 | reverse complement strand
CCATAAATAGGCAGATGGTCACCATCTAAAAATGAAGCTATACTTGTATAACTCTCTTGGTGTTTCTATAAATATTATTCCATATTCATCCCACAACTGAGCTATTCTTTCTTTGAGTCTAGCTGTCGGAATTGGTACAAATTATGAATTACTTTTATGACCATTATCTATTTGATTTTTCTGACCTTTATTCCAACCAAAAACAATTGTACCAATCTGATTTTTGTGCGCAATGATTAATTACTATACTATTCTGGCTGCTTTATTTATACCCAAATCGAATTTGGCGGTTACGCTTTTCTGTAATGGCAGCTGGTCTATTTGACCAAAATCCCAAAGGTTGATTTTCTTTAATAGTTGATATCTGTTTGTTGTACCAACGATTCATTGATTTAATCTGTTTCCCATCTACTATCAAACTCGTATTTACATTGGATACACAGGTCAACAAATTATTTACACCGTGGTCTATTCCTCAGACATTATCTTGATTTAATTGAGGTTTAATTACTACTTCTTTTTCATAGATAAATTCTTGGGTAAAACATCTGTTCCTCGGTAATATTCTCAGTTCTTTAATAGCAGAAAATGCTCTTATACTAGGCATTGGAATTAAAAAGCTATCTACTCCAAACCAGCGTTTACAGGTATTCTAAGCGTGGTACTCTAATTTGATTATCTTTAAGTTTTAATGCTTGAAAAGGGGAACTAACTGTAGCCATTCCCCCTTTTTTTATGTAGTTAGGAATCCTTGGTCTGTCTGAGATTTTACCTGAACTATACGCTTTAATTAGACCATCCTGAAGAGCGAAATGATTCCGCTACAGTTCTCAAGATTTGTTGCGCTGAAGAGCGAATATAAAACTTTATAGTGGTTGTTCTTTTTGTAGACTTTTTCATGCGTCATACTTACCCAGGGTTTTGTGAGACTTAAAATATAATTGTCTGCCATAATATATTCCCATGTTAGTTAGTTTGTGAGACTGTTCGCACAAGAATTTTAAGATAGCAATTAATTCAGGATTTTTACCTACTAAAACTTGCTGACAACAGTACATTTGAAACGGGCGGAGTGAAAAGTTATTGTCGATCATAGTAACAGAGGATAACTAAAGTTGTCTAGTCCAAATAACTCTCTTATTTTTATGTCCCAGTTCAAACACGGAGGAGCTTCAACGTCGCTTTTCGGTAAAATAAAATACTTCGGATTAAAATCCGACGACTCGCCTTTCATCCATCGCTTAAAAGACGATGGCTTTCATGCTCCCGTGTTATTTAGGTAATCTGAGTAGAAGATTGTACAATTACCCAAAATCTCAACTAAATCTGGTTTAGTAGTTGTATATTCCTTGACATCCTCCCGACGCTGCTCTAGGAGACAGCGCGGGATTCCCTAGCATCGCTGTTAGGGGTTTCCTGCTGCCTCTTGCAGAGGAGCTGCGCTAACATAGCACTCGCATAAACGAGATTTACTCCCAGAAGGTCTTACAGTCGCTCCACAGGCTGACACTGCTAGTCCAGCAGCCAAAATGTTAATTGCAGCATTGATATCCCGGTCATGGTGACTACCACACTCTGGGCAGTCCCACTCTCTTACCCTTAAAGGTAATTTTTCTAATATACACCCACAATTAGAGCAACGCTTTGTTAGCGTTAGCTAAGCTCCTCTGTAAGAGGCAGCTCCTCTGAAAGAGGCACTAGGAAAATATCGGTCAATCTTGATTAATTCCCGTCCATACCATTGAGCTTTGTACTCTAATTGCCTGACTAATTCTGACCAGTTAGCATCACTGATAGCTCTAGCTAATTTGTGGTTTTTGACCATGTTGTTCACAGCTAAATCCTCAACTACTATAGTTTGGTTTTCTCTTATTAGTCGTAGGGGAGCCGTCGGATTGGCGACGTATGTCAGTTTGTGGGTATAGTCAAGCCTTGAATCTTTAATCTTGGCGTGTATCTTGGCAACTTTCAGCCTGGCTTTCTGATAGTTGTTAGACCCCTTGGTTTTCCTAAATAGGGATTTCTGGGTTAACCTGAGCTTTTTATGTAACTTCTGAAGATTCTTTGGGTTAGCAACTTTTTCTCCATCACTTGTAGTTAAAAGGCTGGTGATGCCTAAGTCAATGCCCATTTGTTTGTTAGTCGGCTTAAGCCTCAAATCTCTGATGTCATCAACCCTCAAAGATACAGACCATCTACCACTTGGGTCAAGTTTGGCAGTAATTGTACTAGGTACACAACCTGGTGGTAGTTGCCTATTCCATCTAATGGGTAATGGTTCTGCACCCGATCGCTAGATCTACTTGAGCATCTTTCCACTTAAATGCAGATTTTGTGAATTCAGCACTGCCGCCATTACGTTTTTTCTTGAATTTCGGGTACTTAGCACGGCCACTAAAAAAGTTGGTGAAAGCAGTTTGTAAATGGACTACCGCCTTGCTGCAATGGTACACTGCTTACTTGAGTAAGAAAATCTAAATCTTTCTGTTTTTTCCAGTTCGTCAGCATGGCCGAAGTTTG
>NZ_JAAHGT010001175.1 GCF_010672385.1 Okeania sp. SIO2F4 | reverse complement strand
AATGCTATGAAAAGGAAATTTATGCCACCGAAGTAGAGGCAATTTAAGAGTATTCATCTTTTCTTTGTAAAAAAAATAACTTCTGACTTCTGACTTCTGACTTCTGACTTAATTAACTAGGCTCTTGACAATGAACTATCTCAATCGTATATCATTGTGAATATCAACAAAATAATCATGGTATGAGGTGCGTCCAATGTCTTTATTTAATCCTAAAAAAAACCTCATTATAATTCTGCAAATATGCTTTTAATCAAAAAATATTTATCCCAACTATATAATTATCGTAAATTAGCAAGATTACTTAGAAGTATAGTTAGATTTATCTATAGTTTGCTAGAAATTACTACTGTTTTAATCACCGTTATCTTCTTAATTTTAGGGATAATCTATATCGAAAATACTATAGAACAAAAAACAGAGTGGGGTAAAGCTTTACTAGACTCAATTAAAAACTCCCAAATCCTGGGAACTATTGAAAATTTTAGCATTGTTACAGCATTAGTTATTTACATGAGATGGGGAAAAAAGAAATCCCATTATCAAGCTTGGCAAGTCATCGACTCCGCCCAAGGATTAGATATTAGCTATGCTAGAATTAAAGCTCTAGAAGAATTGGTTAAGGGAGGTGTTTGTTTAAAAGGTTTATCTTTGCCTAAAGCCAATTTAGACCAAGTTAATTTAGTAGATGTAGATTTTAAAGAAGCCAACCTTCAAGGAGCAAAACTTTTAGAGGCTAACCTTCGAGGCGGTAAATTTGAATTAACTCAATTACAAGGAGCTTTTCTCTGGGGAGCAAATCTTCAAGATACTTTTTTTCTATTAACTCAACTCCAAAAAGCAAACCTCAGTTCAGCAAACCTCAAAAATGCCGATCTAGAAGGAGTTAACCTTTTAGAGGCTTCTTTACAAAAAGCTAATTTAGAGGGAGCCTATATATTAGGAAATCTCCAAGGTGTTGATTTACAAGAAGCAAATTTGAAAGGAACAAATCTACAAGGTTGTTATCTAAAAAATGCCAACTTTAAATCTGCAAATTTGAAAGGAGCTAACTTACAAGATACGAATTTACAGGGAGTTAACTTCCAAGATGCTAATCTACAAGATACCAACTTGCAAAAAGTAAAAGAGCTAAATGCTTCGCAAATTAAATCTGCTAATAACTGGCAACAAGCTAAATATTCAAAAGAATTTTACTCTCAGCTAAACTTACCAGAAACATAAAGGTATAAAGCCTCTCCTTAAAATTAAAAGGAGAAAAAAAGAAATAATATTTCCTTATATTCAATTCCGTTACAGTTTTAACCAGAGGTAATTATCAATTATCAATTAATGAACCTAGCTAAATCTATAAACAAAAACATGAACAAAAGTCATATCCGGCTCAACAAAACCACAAGAGAATGGGTGATTTACGCACCAAATAGAGGTAAACGTCCCCAGGATTTTCAACAAGAACATATAGTGCAAAAACATGGAGAAAGTCACTCTCCAAAATGCCCTTTTTGTACTGGTAATGAACACCTTCTCAGGCCGATTATTTTAGAGAGACCAAACCCAGAAAATACTAACTGGCAAATTCGTGTTATTCCTAATAAATTTCCGGCTTTAACCCCAGATGAAAATACCCATCGAAAATTAGAAGGGATTTATCTCACAATGCCTGGTTATGGTAGACATGAAGTAATTATTGAAAGTGCCAATCATAGTCAAGATATTCCCACAATGTCTATCCAAGAAGTAGAGATGATTATTGATACTTACCATCAACGTTACATCGAACTTATGGAAATAGATGAAAGTATGATGGTAATTATATTTCGGAATCATGGAAAAAAAGCAGGTGCTTCATTAGTTCATCCCCATTCTCAGATTATTGCTACTAGCATTGTTCCTCAGCATCGCCGCTGGCAAGAAGAAGAAGCTCAAAGATATTATGATGATTTTGGATGTTGTGTATACTGTG
The DNA here is from genome assembly GCF_010672385.1 of Okeania sp. SIO2F4. GTDB lineage: Bacteria > Cyanobacteriota > Cyanobacteriia > Cyanobacteriales > Microcoleaceae > Trichodesmium. Next base: position 556 of record NZ_JAAHGT010001175.1, on the reverse strand, counting down.
AAATATTAGCATTTGAACAGCAAAATAAAAAGCGGGTAATTCAGGAAAATTCATCATTTTTAGCCTTTATTCCTTTTGCTGCTAAAGTACCTTTTGAAATTTGGATTATGCCAAAAAAACATCAAGCTGATTTTGGCAGTATTTCAGAGTCAGAAAAGTCAGATTTTGCATCAATTCTCAAAAATATCCTAACTAGATTATCAGAAAAATTAAATGACCCAGATTATAATTATGTAATTAATACTGCTGCTCGTTATAAAGCAGAAGAACCCCAGGTACATTGGTATTGTCAAATTGAACCTAGACTTACCACACCTGCGGGTTTTGAAATTGCTTCTGGTATTCGGATTAATCCCTCACTTCCTGAACTAGATGCTGAATTTTTAACTACTACTTAAAGCCTGATTTTTCGATGCAGCAAGAGCAATAGCACCCACAATAATTCGATGTTCTTGCACTTGGATTCTTTCGTGGAGAGTTTCCGGTGTATCATCAGGTAAAATTGGTACAGCAGCTTGCATTAAAATCGGACCATTATCTACTTCTACATCTACTA
>NZ_JAAHGT010001174.1 GCF_010672385.1 Okeania sp. SIO2F4 | reverse complement strand
TGAAGCAAGAGTTGCCAGTAAATTTGGTTGATATCTGGGGTGACAACTAACCCAACTTTGCTGGCAAAAAGCGATTTGTCTCCAGAAGCAACATTAAAGGAACTTTCAGAAATTGTTTCTGGAGAATTATATTATCAACTTACTGCTATTAACTTTGAAGATATGATGGCGGAAGCAAAAGCTGCATCGAAATTAATTGGTCACAAAATAGTTCTGAAAATTCCGGCAACTGCTACTGGTTTTCAAGTGGTATCTCATTTGTCTGAAGATATTAACTGTTCGGTGACCGGAATATATCATCCAGCTCAAGCAGTAGTAGCTGCAGAAGCAGGTGCTAAATATGCGATCGCCTACGTCAACCGGGCAACAAGATTATTGGGGGATGGTTTAAAGTTGGTGCGAGAGATAGCAAAGGTAGTTGAAGGTAGGAGTACAGAAATTTTAGCAGCAAGTGTAAAATCTCCTGATGAAGCTGTGGCAACTTTATTAGCAGGTGCAGATCATTTGACATTACCATTTTCTGTTTTGCAGGCAATGACTACCCATAGTTTATCAGAGCAAACTTTTAAAGAGTTTAATGAAAAAGGGCGAGGAATTATGTGGTAGGTGTTGTTTGGGTTGGGTTGGGAAGACTAAGTGCGATTCGTTTGGCTTGACAAGCTCATAAGTAAGTTAGGCCAGCCTCAAAACTAGGGATAACTAAGCGTAGCCATGTAGGTTGAATTCCTGCCCTCCGGGATGCGGAGTGACTCTGAAGTTCAGGTTTCCAGGGATAACTAAGCGTAGCCATGTACTCACATCTTGCACCAAAAAAAGTTGATATGAAGATCGATGGCTGAAATGCTTATCTGATTGTGGGTTGGAGTAGTTATATCTTCTGAATAGAGAACTATAATAAGAAATAATAAAAACCAGATCGTAAATTAATGTTACTCTACCCGATCGCCCGCTTTTTCTTCATCGGGATATAAATCTAACCAACTTTCATAAAGTGCTTCAATAGCTGAAATTAATTGCTCAATTTTACCTCTTCTAATCACAGCATTGACTCCATCTATATGTGCTTGACTTCCTGCTTTTCCTAAATGTTTAAAACGCGGAAATTCCCCTTTTTTATTACTTTTTTGGAAAACAGACCTAGACCCTTTGAGTTGATAATACCAATAATGATATTTTTGCCCTTTTGCTTGATACCTTGCTACATAACAATCAGCAGGAGCAACCCATCCTGAAGCTTCAATTTCTGATTTTTCACGTTTTAAAGCAGCTATAGTTTCTCTAATAGGGTCTGCTCTCTCTGCTATTTCTAGATTACTGTTGATTTTAGCCATTTTTTGAGCTTTTTGATTATGGAATATGTGATCATAGAGAACTATGATCACAAGAGAACTATGTTACCTCGCCCTATTTTATCCCAAGTTGACGAACTACTCTCCTCTTTAAAACAATTAATGCCCACCATTTATCAAAAAGAAACTCTAGAATCTGTTTTAGGGTTGTTTCTCAATAGTCAAGGAAATGCTGTTCCTCATCATTGTCAAACCAAATCAGAAAGTGCTATTACCCGGATTTCTCACAAAATAAGTTTGACTTATCAAAATCCTTATCTACTCAAAGTCATACAGAATAAGGTTTTCAACAGTGTTTTGTTTTTTTTATCTCTTTTAAGCAGGGTTAAATGCTTGCTATACAAGATTTTTAGCGACTAGAATCGCAAAGTTTGTGAGAAATGCAGGTATTAGTCGCTTCTTAAATCATTATAATTGGTCAACTCGTTCTCTGATACGCACCGTTCGTTCTTTCATTCTCAACTTAGTTTGATCTCAAAGAAGAAAAGGGCGAAAACCCATTTTACAAGTGATTCTAGATTTAACAACTCTTGAAAAAGTAGGCAAGGAGCGTTCATCTAAAAGAATTAGTTAGAGTCTATAATCATAAAAAGGGTTTACATATCGTTGTTCTGTACTTAGTTCTAGGTAATTGGCGATTTCCTTGGAGTTTTCGTGTATATAGAGCCAAAGACACTCCATCACCTTCTCAGCTAGCTTCAAAATTACTGAATACATTGCCTTCTATTTTGACTAAATCTTTCCAAATTTATGTTTTAGGAGATACAGCTTTTGGGACAATTAAATGAGAGTGAAAAACTCCGTGACGATTCCTTTAATCATCATGGAATTCTGGGCATCCCTAATACAAGAAAATTAACTGATGGAGGTAAGGTATCTGAACTAAAAACTCCTGGACAACAAGTTTATCTAAATGGCTTAGATTTTCCTGTATTTTTATCATGGGTTTGGCTCAAACGTTCCGGAAAAAAGAGTCAAGCGATTTGTTATTTCAACTAAACCTATGAAGGGAAAAACTATCGTCCGTTGGGGAAAACGTCGATGGCAGATTGAAGGTTTCTTTAAAACGGCCAAACATCAATTTAGTCTTCATCGTTTTGGGCAAAAAACTTTATTAGGGGTTGATCGTTGGTTAATTCTTTCTTTCGTCTCTTATTTATTAGCTTATTGGATT
>NZ_JAAHGT010001173.1 GCF_010672385.1 Okeania sp. SIO2F4 | reverse complement strand
GGATAATTATCTCTCCCTTTTAGGGAGAGGATTGACTAAAAGGAAAAAATTTATTTCTCTTGGTTGATTGGATATGGCGTTTGCTAGTTTACATGTTGCGGAGCAAAACGCGTAGCGTCCCGGAGGGAACGGAAACCTCGCCATCCCATCCTAGGTCATGCTCCGCAAACAACCGCTGTCTTGGTCGATTGGATATGGCGAGGAGACCTCGCCATCCCTCGACCGCTTTTTCCCCTATCCAAGGGGAGGCTAACAAAGCTGAATTATTTAATTATTAATTATTCGGTAATAAGTTTATGAAGCGCCAAATTTGAATTGGTATTACTACCTTCCTTCTATTTTCTAGTTTAGGTTTAGTCTACTCTTATGCCGATACTTTCGAGGAAGGAAAAATTTATCAACAAAATAAACTAATAGATAGAAGTTCAGAAACAAATGATAATTCACAAAAAGCTGTTGCAAATAGTCAGACAGATGTTCTCAAAGATTTAGTAGGAGAAAAAATGAGCGATAATTTAATCTCAAAAGATAATTTAGTTGGCACTTGGAAACTTGTTGATTTTTATACTGTTGATTCAGAAAAAAAAGTTGGTTATCCCTTTGGCAAAAATCCTACAGGTTATCTCGTTTATACTGAAGATGGATATATGTCAGTGTCAATTATGACGACTAATCGCCCACTTCTTGGTTTATCAGTAGAAGAAATGCAAGACTTGAAAAATGCTAAATTAGGACTAAAATTAATTGCTAGTATTGGCAAATATATTAAGGCAAGCTTGAGATATTTTAGTGCTGGGAGAAATTATCTTTCTTATAGTGGTAAATATGAAATACGAGATCATACAGTTATTCACCATCTTGAAGTAAGTCTAGTTCCTGATTGGGTTGGTTTAGATTTTGAACGTAATGTAGAATATTCAGACGGTCAGATTATACTTACTAATATGGTAAAAGATACATCTTTTAACTTAACCTGGAAACTTGTTAATTAGGCTCTTGAATTACAAATAATTCGGTTTTCCGTAATTAAGCAAAGGTACAGTAGGCATCTTGACTATTCATTATATTTTCTTGGTTGAATGCTTACCTCAATAAATATAAATATAGAAGCGATTTGGTATCTATTTAACAAGTAAAAAGTCCAATACCAATCTGGGTTTTATGATTCTGGCAGTCATTTTTCATAATTTTTCGGTTTCCTGAACCCTTATAGTTGTTAGGCTTTTTAAAAGGGGTTTCCTGAAGCCTTTTTATTTTAATAAAACATACCAAATGGGTTCTATAAGAGAATAGGAAAAAATAAACTATCTAAATTTTTACAATAGACTTGTTTGTTTTGCTGCCTCTATTCCCTACTCCCTACTCCCTACTCCCTAATATAGAAAAAATTATCAGATAAATTAAATGAATAACCAAATTTCTAGTAACCCAGAACAAAACTTAGAAATTGCCATTATCGGTGCTGGAATATCTGGTCTGTGTATGGCAATTAATCTCAAAAAAGCGGGTATTACAACCTTCAAAATTTTTGAAAAAGCAGATAATGTAGGCGGTACATGGCACGATAATACATACCCTGGTTGTGGTTGTGATACAGCATCTATTTTATATTCATTTTCGTTTGAACCTAAAAGTGACTGGACGCGGAATTATCCTAAGCAACCAGAAATACTTCAATATCTAGAACACTGCGCTGATAAATATGATATTAGAAAACACATTACTTTTAATACAGAAATTAGTAGTGCTTTTTTTGAATCAGAAAAAAATATTTGGCGTATTTATAATGCTTCTGGAGAAGAATTTTATGCCAATATTTTAGTTAGTGGTTGTGGGCAATTAAATCAACCAAAAATTCCTCATCTTGATGGTTTAGAAACATTTTCTGGAACTCAATTTCATTCCGCTCGTTGGAACCACGAACACGATTTAAACGATGAAACAGTAGCAGTAATTGGTACTGGTGCAAGTGCAATTCAATTTATTCCTATTATCGCTCAACAAGTGAAAAAATTGATTGTTTTTCAACGTAGCGCTCCCTGGGTAATGCCTAAGCTTGATTTTAAGTTTACAACTTTTATTCAGTGGTTAGGTAAAAATGTTCCATTAACACTTAGATTGTACCGATGGTTATTGTATTTAGTCCATGAATATTTCGTTGTTTATTTGACTATAAAACAAAATAGTATTTTCGGAAAAATTCTTAGTGCTTTCCTTAACTTCCAAAGAGAGCGAATCATCAAAAACGAAAGTCTTAAATCTATTATGCAGCCAAACTATGAAATAGGTTGTAAGCGTGTTTTAATTTCCAATGATTATTATCAAGCTCTACAACTTCCTAATGTAGAAGTAGTTGCTGATGGAATTAAAGGAATTAATCAAAATCAAATTATTACCAAAGATGGTACAGAATATCCTGTAGATACTTTGATATTTGCCACAGGATTTGATACAGTCCTCCTATCATCAATTAAAATTGTTGGTTTAAACAATCAATTGCTACAAGAAAAATGGCAAGATGGAA
>NZ_JAAHGT010001172.1 GCF_010672385.1 Okeania sp. SIO2F4 | reverse complement strand
TTGTTAAACTAAGCCAGGTAAGTTACCCTACCCGACTCGTCTTCAGAACCGGACGTGAGACTTTCACCTCATCACGGCTCCTCTCTTAAACGTCCCTTTTCATGGGTACATCCTGCTTCAGAGTTAGCATATCGTCAATCCATATATAATTTTCAGGTAAATCCTGTGGTTTAAATTTTGGATATGTTTTGTTGTCTAAAGCAGTTTTCGTGTCGTGGCAATGTCGGTGCAACAGTTGTTTGTTCTTTAGTGTGTTGTCACCACCTTTAGACCTTGGTTTTATATGGTCAATTTCCATAAGGTCAATCGGACTAAAGGTTAGTCCACAAAATGCGCATTTATTCTTTTGACGCTTTAATAGCGTTGTGACTTCTTTCCTTACGCCTGGATGTTTGCCGATTCTACTGCTCCAATAAGTCCAGTCGCCGTCATAAGGGGATTTATTACCCTTCACTTTGATGTGCCTTACAATAGGGACATCTGAGTGTAGGTTTAGTATATATTCGCCATCGTTAAGTACCCAATTCCTGGTTCCTTTAGTGTTGGGGAAATACTTTTTCTTTACCCATGTGGCTGACTTATTAGGATGCCTTCTACTTGCCCATCTCCATACTCTTTTCCATAAGAGCATATCCAATTTATTGAATATTTTTTTACTAACTTGAGTTGAGAAGTAGTTAGCCCATCCTCTTATTACCGGATTTAATTTGGCTATTAGAGCTTTTGTTGTGACGGTTTTGTTTTCATCAAGTATCCCCGCCAGTTTCCGATAATGAGTTTTTATACTCTTGGAAGATGGTTTAATCAGCGTCTTAAATCCGTTCTTGGTTGACTTTACCCTCCATTGCCTAATTGTGAATCCTAAGAAGTCGAATCCGGGTTTATTCCCTTTGTATTCTTCCAAGGTGTGGGCAATTTTGGTCTTTTCTGGTTTTAGTTCTAATCCTATCTGGTTTAACCATTCCTGTATTACGGTTTTAGCTTGCAGCACTACCTTGATGTCTTTGTGTAAGACTACAAAGTCATCAGCATAGCGTATTAGGGATAATGCCTTTTTGTTGTCTCGTTTTCTTCCTGGTAAAGATTCAGCGAAGTTGTTTAGGCATTCTTCCATACCGTGTAGGGCGATGTTTGCTAGTAGGGGTGATATAACCCCTCCCTGTGGTGTTCCTTCCACAGTGTTTGAAAATTGTTTATTGTCAAACACTCCAGCTCTTAACCATTGTTTGATTAATCGTCTGTATGGTGTCTGACCTACTTTTCTCAGCAACGCATCATGGTTAATTCGGTCAAAACATTTTGATATGTCAGCATCTAGTATATATTTAGGTTTTTTTTCTATACTTAAAAAAATTGCCTCAATAGCATCATGTGTTGACCGTCCTGGTCTAAAACCATAGCTATTAGGTTCAAAACGTGCCTCCCATTCTGGCTCCATACCCAACTTAACCAGAGCTTGTAATGCACGGTCGTACATTGTAGGGATTCCAAGAGGTCTCTTTTCATCCCTCCCTGGTTTTGGTATCCAGACTCTACGGGTGGGGCTTGCTTTGAGGTATCGCGTGTTTAATAAATCAACCAAGTTAAATCTCTGCATCGGAGGTAGATTTTTAATACCATCTATACCAGCAGTTTTCTTACCCTGGTTATCTTGAGTCACGCGCCTAACAGCTAGCAACCTAGCGCAATAACTTTTGGTCAGAAGTCTTTGGTATTTACGCATCTTGCGGATTTCGCCACGGCTGGATGCTCTGTAAATTAACTTTTGCAACTTAAATACATTCTTCTCAACCCGTTTCCAATTAATATCTCTCCATTTGAGGTTTGGATTGATACATACTGGGTCTGGTATATCGTCTGTATCCCATGCCACGCTTAAAAAGGGCTTTGGATTACCCAATCTTCTTTTTAGTGTTTTAGCCTTATTCATCGCTAATTACTACCTTACATTACGTCTAACAGTGGGTACGTCAGCTCAATAGCTTCTTACCCAATCCTACTCTCCCTAAGACCTGCAACCATATTGCAGATTGACCTTGAATGGCATCCTAAGATTTCGACCTATATTCTTAGGTGTCTTAAGGAGGTTTCCTCGTTCCCTTATTCCTTTATTACGGCTGATTTAGTGGGGTAAAATCTCCCGGAGGATTCGGTATGGTTGTTGATAACTTCATTATCATAAAGTTACCCATTGATCCTCTGATTATGAGTCCTACACTCCATAGCTACCTTCGGAGTGGTTTAAAATTACGAGAGTTTAATTACCTTCCTGTTCGTACACTTGTCAACCTTTGCTCGCGGTATCGTTCCTCGGTAACTAGTATTTTCCCGCTTTTAGACCAGCTTCACCAGTTTGATGTTCAGTCTCGCCAGTGTGGTCTATGCTGTCAGCCCAACAACAGGGTGGGTGGAATTTCACCACCAAGGTAATAAGAGTTATTCACAAGTCGAGGTGATCCTCATGTATTGACTTGGAACGGCCATTTATACCTAGTTTCCTAGTTTAGTGGCCAACGAGTCGCAC
>NZ_JAAHGT010001171.1 GCF_010672385.1 Okeania sp. SIO2F4 | reverse complement strand
CAAAAATCTACATTTTTCTCTTTAATAGCATTATTAGTAGGATTATTAGCTGTATCCTTAGCAGCAATTTTCATTCGATTAAGCGAAAGAGAATTAGGACCTGCTAGTACAGTATTAGATCGTTTTGTTATTTCTGGTTTTGTCTTGTGGTTTTGGGGTAATTTCCAAGCTCAAACAAATCAATCATCAACTAATAAAAACGAACAATATTCGACTTACACATTTCGTGAATGGATTTGTTTATTAGCTGGTGGTTTTACTTTTGCTCCTAGTTTACTTCTTTGGGCATGGTCTTTAACCCAAACTAATGTTGCGAATTCAACTATACTTCATAATATGATTCCCATCTTTACTGCTCTAGGAGGATGGATATTTTTAAGTATTCGTTTTGACCGTAGATTTTTAATAGGAATGGGAATAGCTATAGTAGGAGCAATTGCCATTGGAGCAGATGATATACAAGTAGATTTAAAACATTTTACTGGCGACTTAGCAGCATTTGCATCTGCAATTTTATTTGGTGCTTACTACTTATTAATTGAAAAACTTCGCTCGAAATTTTCAGCGACGACCATCTTATTTTGGACTTGTATAAGTGGTAGTTTATTGACTCTTCCTATTGCTTTGTTAACCGAAGATCGTATTTTGCCTTTTTCTTGGGAAGGATGGCTATCAATTATTGGTTTAGCAGTAATTGCCCAACTTTTAGGTCATGGGTTTGTTACTTATAGTCTCAAAACTTTTTCTTCTGGTTTTGTTGCTTTATGCTTTTTATTGGAACCTGTAATTACTGCTTTAATTGCTTGGGTATTATTCTCAGAACAACTTACTATAATTAGTTGGTTAGGATTTTCTATCGTATTATTAGGATTATATTTAGCTCAATCAAGTCCTTCAATTCAGAAAGCTAGTAATTGAAATAACAGTCAGCTATCAGCTATCAGCTAAATACTTACCAAATATCTAGTGAAAAATAATGTAGGGACGTTCCATGGAACGTCCCTACAAAGTTTGAAGAAAGAGTTGATTTATTTGATATTTTTGGAGATTTATAGTATATAAATTATTGATTTATCAATTATTTGTAATTTTAACTAATTAAATTAATGCCACTGTTAAATAAATCTTCAATTGTTTGTTTATTTCTGAGAATAACTCCTAGTTCATCTCTATATGTTAAATTAGGGTTTGCTCTAAATGATAAAAAGTTAAAGCTAGTTACTATGGCGAATTTATCATCACAAATAATTTGTTTACGATGAGTATTTTGAGTTTTGTCAAATTCGAGATTTTTGTAATTTGCTTTTAAATTCTCTAATTGTTTAATAGACTTATCATCATTTTGAGAATTTTAACTTTTCAATCCATAGATTATATGAACTTTTACTTTTCGTTTGAGGGTATCTTTTAAAATTGATAAAAATTCTTTGTCAACTACATTTGCTTTAATCCAAGGTAAAATTATCATTAATCTATTTTTGGCTTCTGTTAAAGTTTTAAGTAAATATTCGCGAATTTGATAAGTATGAATTACTTCTGAAATTCTAGTTTGAGATTTTATTTGTTCTAGCTCTTGCTTCAGCTTTTTTATTTCCTCTTTTAGTGAATTATTTTTGGTTTCGACAAAATTATCAGAGTCATTAAGAGAGTCAATTTTTGTAGTTAACTTTTCTACAGTTTTAATATCCTCCTCTTGAATATTAGAAATAACTTCCTTGACTGAACTTTGAGGAGGTTTATCCTCTTCCATTTGTTGAAAAATTGGCTCCAGTATTTTTTCCCCTTCAGCATATAATTCTTCTATAGTTTTCCGATATTCTGGTTGGATAAAACCTCTGGAAAAAATCTCATATTCAATTTCGCGATCGCCAGGATTACTTTTATATAAAACTAACAAAATTTCGTGGTATTCAGGATATATTTTTTCTATTTTATTAACTTGTACTAATTCTATGGGATTAGGATTATTAGGATGAGAATTTTGTAAAAGTTTTTCAATATCTGAATAGTAGTTAACTAAATCTTCTATATGACTTTTTCTTGGTTTTTTGATGATTTTATTTATGGCACTATTTTTATGATTTTTACTGTCAAAAATTTTCAGAGACAAAGAGTTTATTAGTTTTCCATTTAGAGCATCTAGATAAAATGTCTGAGTTTCAGAAATAGGAGCTAAAACTGTTTGTTGTTCCAAAACATTTAAACCTGCTGCGGTTAACTTTAAATTTTCTTCTTTTTTGACTAAATCTCTAGAAATTAATTCTGATAATACTTTTTCTATTTGATAATTTTCCATACCAATAAAACTAGAAATTTCTTTTGGTTTTACCAACCCATGAGTAATACATTTCAACACAAACTGTTCTAGTAATTCTAATTCTCTATTTGCCAAATAAGTTAAGTCATTTAACCTCCGACCAATTAACCACATTCCACCAAGCATTCAAATAATCACCCCGACGATTTTGATAATTCAAATAATAAGCATGTTCCCAAACATCATTACCCATAATCGGATAATCCCCAGTCAAAA
>NZ_JAAHGT010001170.1 GCF_010672385.1 Okeania sp. SIO2F4 | reverse complement strand
CGCTCTGGAAAACGCAGCAATAAATATATTAGTCGCGGGTGGGCAATCCGAGACATTAAACGGACGTGGAGGCAAGCGTAAGACTACCGCCAAGGTAGCAGCAGCCAGTGAAACGTCAACCAGGCGAGGGAGGGGCTACAGCTCGGTAGGAATCCCCGCGCCTTTAAGCCGGGGAGAATGTCAAATATTTTAACTTTAGCGGTTTTTTGACTTTTTCAGGATCAAGGGAGGTTTCTTTTATCAAAATTGTGCTTTTTTATCAATATATCTACCAAAAAATAAGCTGAGAATTATTTAGCTACTTCACTTGAAAAGCCTGTTTTAAAACATCCAGCCGAGAAATATCCCAATAGTCAATATGACTGTTAATCAGTCCATCTGTATTGAGTTTCAATTCACTCCATCCTGGTATTGCCATTCGAGGTTTCCAAGGCACAGGAGCTGTCCAACTAAGTGTCCAACGGGTTTTAATTAAATCTCCTGAGCGACTAATATTGTGCAACTCCAGTTGAACATCGTTAAACCAACTTTTCATAAAGCCGATCATTTTTTGATAACGGTCTATCCCGTGAAATTTATTTAGTGGGTCTTCAAAATAAACATTTTCTGCATAGATACTGTAGGTTTGGTCAGCAGGAAATTTTTGATAATCTTGTTTAAGTATTGAAATAATATCCATTTTGTTTATTGCTTATTTTTTTCTGCCTTGTTCAGTTCAAAATTAGAGACTTTTTATCAAATTTTTACTTCTTACTTTTGACCGCAAAATAGGGTCTGAAGCCTCCTCTTTTAAGAGGATAAAAAAAGAATATTCCGTATTTAAATCCTGAAGCTTCAGCTAGAGGTACTGATAACTGATAACTGAAATGACTTAGTAACTCATGGTTCTACTTCAGACCATAAACGCTCTAACTGATAACGCCAAGCTAACAAAGTTTTTTCTCTGTATTCTGAATTCATCTCTATTTCTCCCATTAAACCTTCTGCATAAAAACGTTCTAAAGTTTGTAGAGTTGCTTCTAAAGTTTGTCCTTGGAGTTTTGCTGCTTTAATTACTTGGCAAATCCGATTTTCTATTACCTCATCAAAATAACCAGATATACCTTGTTCTTTCAAATTAAGTAATCTTTGAATAGCTGCACTAAAATCTGCCACTGTTAATGTATAAAAATTATACTGAAACACTCCCCAAAGAACATTTTCATATATAGCATAACGAGTTTCTAAAGTCACATCAAAGTTAGCTTCAAGTAATTTTTCAAGAAATGGTTGAGCATCTTCTTTTGGAACAATAGGTATTAAAATTCTCAGCCAAGTTTCGTCTTCTGAGATGAGAATTAAAAGTCGAAACTTATCTGTTTCTATTTGCCATGAATTGGGTGATGGAGTTTCAATAGATTCTCCGAATATATTTGTTAGTGTTTGAGTAATTTCGAATAAATTCATCAGTATATAGATTAAGTCAAGATTTCCTAAATGATTATTTTATTTTTTAGCTAAGAGATTGTAGTTGTAATAGTAAAAATTGATATGCCTAATTTATCTAATGATAAACCCCCGGAGTTTAACCGGGGGTTCTTTGCCTAATAGGAATGAGCAATCATGCTCCGTATAGCGATCGCTACTTTTTCTACTCCTGAATAAATCAACTACTAACTTTTTAACTCATCCATTCCAGAACAGCTTCTTCTTTAGTATTGGTGCGACGTTCTGGAGTTTCACGAGTGAACTTCATGTGAATAGAGCGGTTTTGTTCGCCATCAACTGCTACTGCCATGATTGGGTAATCAATTAAACCATCAGGGAAAGCCATCTGGAAGCGGAATGTACCATCAGGGTTCAGTTTAATGGGTCGTCCACCGATAGTAACAGTAGCATCAGGTTCAGTCGCACCGTGGATAATAAGTTCGGCATCAGCAACTAACCAGAACTTGCGGGGGCGAACTGGTGGCATGGAGGCAGCAACACCAGACATATTCATGCCCACACCTGACATACTCATGCCAATACCGGAAGCAGTTAAACCTACCCCTGACATACTCATGCCTACACCCGACATTCCCATGCCAATACCGGAAGCAGTTAAACCTACCCCTGACATACTCATGCCTACACCCGACATTCCCATGCCAATACCGGAAGTAGTTAAACCTACACCCGACATTCCCATGCCAATACCAGAAGTAGTTAAACCTACTCCTGACATACTCATGCCTACACCCGACATTCCCATGCCAATACCAGAAGTAGTTAAACCTACTCCTGACATACTCATGCCTACTCCCGACATTCCCATGCCAATACCAGAAGTAGTTAAACCTACTCCTGACATACTCATGCCTACTCCCGACATTCCCATGCCAATACCAGAAGTAGTTAAACCTACCCCTGACATACTCATGCCTACACCTGACATTCCCATGCCAATACCAGAAGTAGTTAAACCTACCCCTGACATACTCATGCCTACACCTGACATTCCCATGCCAATACCAGAAGTAGTTAAACCTACCCCTGACATACTCATGCCTACACCTG
>NZ_JAAHGT010000117.1:3067-16047 GCF_010672385.1 Okeania sp. SIO2F4 | reverse complement strand
TCGAAACGCGGAGCGACTTGAATTGCGTTTCGCTTTCCTACGGAATAATTGCGCAAACGCGACATGAAACGCGGCTCTGAAAGAGCGGGAGACCTCGCCATCCCATCCTTCGGAATGCTCCGCTTTCCGACCGCTTCTTTCTCCATGAATGTAGAGGCTTTATACCTTAATTTCTCGGTAAATCTAGATTGAGATTTTTTATTAGAAAAAAATTGCTGTCTTGAGTAACTTATATCCTTATGTTTACTACTATTTAATGCTATTTAATGCTATTTTTCTTTCTTTACTATTTCCTATTTCCTATTCTCTATTCCCTATTCCCTTTTTAATAGGACTCGGTTTCCACATCCCATTCATAAACGCTATATTTGGATAAATATTTTTCCGATATTCTTTATTTCTTACTTATTACCTAAAAACAAAGTCGCTGTAATATTCGTCAAGATTCAGGTATCTCAAACCCCGTTATAGAAATAATACTGAAAACGACTGATTAGTGAAAAATTATGATGATTGACCATCCAAGTTATCTAGTCCATAAAAAATGGATGAGTCGGGTATTGGAACTAGCCAAAATTGCTGGTGATGCTGGAGAAGTCCCAGTAGGTGCTGTTATAGTTAACTCAGATGGTAAGTTAATTACAGAAGCCCAAAACCGACGGGAGCGAGATTTTGACCCCACTGCTCATGCAGAAATATTGGCTTTGCGACAAGCAGGACTAATTTTGCGGAATTGGCACTTAAATCAATGTACTCTTTACGTTAATCTGGAACCTTGTCCAATGTGTACTGGGGCAATATTGCAGGCAAGAATAGGTTTATTGGTCTATGGAGCGGACGATCCGAAAACTGGGACAATTCGCACTGTGGCTAATTTTCCAGATAGTGTTTTTTCTAATCATCGTTTGTCTGTATTGGGGGGAATAATGGAATCTGCTTGTCGTCAACAATTACAGTCTTGGTTTGCTCAACTTAGGTAATAGGAAAGGGAATTAATTTTGTTGTGAAATTCACCCCAATCTAGAGTAGATGAAAACAAGTGCTTGACAGTACAATAAGTGTCATTTAAAAATGCTACCAAAACAGCAATAAAATTTACCTTAGAGTTAAGAAATAAAGTTACATGATTTAAGGTAAAAAAGGATGATAATTCTTGACTGCATCCCACCATCTTTCAAGAAAGTAAAGTTTCAAGTAAATTCAAAATATTCCAGCATTTCTCCTTGGTTAGCATCTTTGTCTTATTTTCTGGGTCGCCACATAGTAATGCCGTTTTATTTTCGTAGAATAAATATTATAGGAAAAGAAAATATTCCGAAAGAAGGACCAGTGATTTTAGCTCCTACTCATTGTTCTCGTTGGGATGGGTTAATTATAGCTTATGCTACAGGTAGATTGGTGACTGGTCGAGATCCAAGATTTATGGTTAGCATGGATGAAGTTAAAGGTTTACAAGGTTGGTTGATTAGACGCTTGGGTGGCTTTCCTATTAACCCTAAAAATCCGGCAGTTTCTTGTTTTCGTCATGGAGTAGAACTAATGTTAAATAGAGAGATATTGGTAGTATTTCCTGAAGGTAATATTTCCCGCGATAATCAAGTTCATACTCTTAAAACAGGATTAGCAAGGATAGGTTTACAAGCTGAATCTCATCAACCAAATCTTGATGTTAAAGTAGTACCTATATCTTTGAATTACAATCCAGTTATTCCGCGTCGTGGTTGTAATGTTAAAGTTAGTATTGGTGTTCCTTTGTCGGTCAAAGATTATATTTGTGGTTCTGGAAAAAAACAGGCACAAAACTTAACTATGGATTTAGAGGCAGCACTGAAAAATCTTAATCAGGATTAATATCATGTCCGGATAATTAGTGATAAAAAAATTTTCTCCTTCTCCTCCTCTTTCTTCTTCTTTCTTACCTCCTGACTCCTCTATTATTTATTTATAACTGTTCAACCGGACATGATATAAATTATCAAGATAACCAAAAAGAAAAAATATCATATTCATCAGGTACAGTATTTTTTTCTGTTTTCTATTCCCTGTTTACTCTTCCTTAAAATCCAAAACTTTTGTATATCATCAATTTGAGAAATTCTATAGCAATTCCCAAAGTTATGAGGTACAGTTGTTTTTCTTATTTTCTGTTCCCTGTTCCCAGTTAAGTGTTCCCTCAAACCTAAAATTTTGTACCTTACCAGTATGGGAATTGCTATATATATAGCAATCCTATTCAAGTTGTAATATTTTGCTGGTAGTTAGGACTCAGGAATCAAAAGTCAGAATTTTCAAGGTTTTCAGCTCAAGTTAATTATTATAAAAATTGTCACAACTAATTTAGGATTGCTATAATATCAATTATTTTGTATATGAAGCGAGAATTAAAAGATTTTAACCCTAATTTCCAACCCAGTCAAATTGTTTGTTTAGAACATGGAAATACTTGTTTATATGCAGAAGTAATTCAGGTTCTAGAAGCACGTCAAATGTGTTGGGTTCGGCCTTTGATGTTGAAAGTATTTTCCTCAGAAAGTGAGTGTGAAAATAATCAATATGTGTCAGAAAGGTCTAGGTTATGGGATTTGCGAGATGGTGCGGATTTGGTATGGCCGATTTGTTTATTTAGGGAAACTATTGATACGGAGTTTCTGCCACTTTTATCTGAGTTATATTTGTTGGATAGCGAACCGAAAAATTTGCATATTTCACATCAAAAGTTAAGAGATTTTGTTAGGGAGGTTTGGCAGGCTTTCCCTGATGTTTTTCCCCTGGTTCAAGATTAATTTATTTGATAATTTTAGATTTGATAAATAATTAATTCTTACTCATACTATTATTGAAAAGTTGGTAGATAAATATCATAAATAAGTTGTGAAAAAGTTGTTGGATAGCGAACCGAAAAATTTGCATATTTCACATCAACAGTTTAAGAGATTTTGTTAGGGAGGTTTGGCAGGCTTTCCCTGATGTTTTTCCCCTAGTTCAAGATTAGTTTATTTGAGGATTTTAGATTTGATAGATAATTAATTCTTAGTCATACTATTATGAAAAATTTGGTATAGCAATCTCATTAATGAGTTGTGAAAAAAATTGTAGGAGTTTGGTCTCTAAACCCAAGGGAAAATCTGATTTGAAGACCAAACCCGTAGGATAAGATATTACCGAATAATTAAGGTTTAAAGCCTCTCCTTTAAAGGAGAAACAAGAAAAATTTTTCCTTTGAGTCAATCCTATCAGTTTTCAAGGAGAGGTAATTATTAATTATTAATTGTTGAAAACCCCGAAACGGATTGCTATAATTTTTTTCATATACACAAAAATTGTGCATTTTGGAAGTTAATAAAAATGGCAATAATAACGCTACAAAATTTGACTTTTGATGATTTATATTGAATCTGGTAGGGTCGGATTTATGAAACTTATAAATGATGCTAGTCAGCAAGATGCTCCCAATTTTTATAATACCGATATTACCGGAGATGATATTACCTAAAAATGGTGAGGGAGCTATGACAGCAAAAAAAAAGAATCGAGCATCGAGTTTAGAGCAACTTGATTTACCGAAAAACTGGGTTTAAAGCCTGGCAATTCTAGGGCGACTTTAAAATTGTTTTTCTCTGGATAAATTATGTTATAACATTGTTAGTTGAAAATTCAGATTATGAAAGCTAGATTTAAGTATCGGAATCTATCCAACACCGGGACAAAAACACCAATTAGCAAAACTATTTGGTTGTGTTTGCTGGCGCAACGCTTTCCTGCGGAATGCTGCGCAAACGCGAACCTGTCGTTTGGAATGATAGTCTAACTTGTTGTCAAGAAAAATATCAATTAGGAAAAAAGAAACTTGACTTATCTGAACTACAAAAACAGTTTATCACTCAAGCTAAAAAGACTGAAGATCGAGAATGGTTATCAGAGGTTTCTGCTATACCATTGCAGCAATCGTTGAATGATTTAAACCAAGCTTATCAAAACTTTTTTAAATCAACCAAAGGTAAAAGAAAGGGTAAACCTATAAAACTTGCTAAATTCATGCATTAGGAAGTCAAGACAGACTGCTAGGTTTACAAAGGAAAGGTTTAAGGTTGGTCAGCATAAAGTTCCTAGCAACGCCAAGATAGGAAAGGTGAAAATTGTTTCGCCTGTGAGAGTTGCCTGCTACTCCATCATCAGTAACAGTAATCAAAGATTGTAGGGGCGATTCGCTTGCTCGCCTCTACTAGATATTTCTTAAGTTTTGGAGTAGAAATACAACCAGAAAACTTACCTATAACTGATAATTCAGTTGGAATAGATTTGGGTATCAAAACTTTTGTAACGGTAGGGACGTTGCATGCAACGTCCGTACATGGTGAAAAATTTGATGCACCAAAACCACTCAAGAAACGAATTAAGAAATAGCCTCTTGCCTCCTGCGGAGGAGCTGCGCTAACAGAGGAGCTTCACTAACGTAAGTTAAGTAAATCATTATCTCATATCAGGGGTTTTCTGAATTTATATTTTTTACTTTTGATTTAGCGACATGGTGCTATGTTTTAGAGTGGAAAAAAATAGTCTATCAAATGTTACATTCTGCTAGTTTTTCTGCTAAATAAGGGGCGCCAAAATTCCAAACTTGAGAAGTAATTCTAAAAGGAAGATGTCCGTAAGGAGCTGAAATTTTATATGTAATATGTTTATATCTTTTATGATTTTCTCCCCATCCGACTTCCTGAATAAAGTTATCGGCAATAACTACATTATAAGTTCCTGGTTTACCTCCTAATTCTATCCAAATCTGTTTTTGAATGCTAAATCCAAATTTACCATCACTATATTTAATCCACAATTGATTAATTTTATCTAAGTCTTTACAGGGTATATTTTCAATATTTTCTAAATTTAACCAATACTGTTTTTCTCGCCCTACTAGTGAAAGTATAATTCTGAGTGTTTCTCTATCTGCTGCTTGAAATTGATCGGATGACAAGAATTTTTCTAAAGGTGCGTAGTTTACTTCTTTATCTATATAATTAATAGCTGTTTTGGAAATCTCTGGAATATTAGTTTCGGGTAAAGGTTGGGGTGGTTTTTGAGGTTGTATAGTGGGATTAGATTTTTGTTGTGCAATAGGAGTAGGTTGAGGAGTTGAAGGGTAATAATTTCTTCTAAAATTCAGCTTGGGAGAAAAGATATAAATCACAACAACAAAGACAAATATACTTGTGACATTTAGTAATCCATTTGTTTCTCCTTGATAAAAAGTTTTGACAGAATTTTGATAAAGAGGTTTCATACCTGGAATATGTAAGGTAGCCATTTGAGAAAATACTGTGCGAGAAACCTGAGACATTTGAGACATAATGGTCTGAGGTTTAATTTGAAGTAATGCCAACCATTCTTGCACAGTTTGGGGGCGGTCTTCTGGTTGAATTTCCATTCCTTTTAGAATTGCATTATTGAGGCGATCGCTAATTTTTTTATTAATTTGTTTTGGTTCGTATAATGGGTCGTATTTAGCTTGTTTTCCTGTCAGTTTTAAAACTAGCTTTAAGATAGAGCGAGCTGGTTTTGGTAAAGGGGTTTTAAGTATTGCTGGTTGAGTATGATATCTATCTATAGAGTTAGGTAATGGAGATTTAGTTAAAAGCACATAAAGTGTGGCTGCTAAAGCATAAATATCTGTATATTCTCCTGGTTTATGTTTGCGAATATATTGTTCTATAGGTGCATAACCTGGTGTATAAAATTGGGTGTAGCTTTTAGTTTGATTGGGAAGAAATTCACGGGCAATACCAAAATCTATTAGAACTACTTCTTCTTGATTTTTGTGATTTTTGCGTAATATTATATTGTCTGGTTTGATATCCCGGTGGAGAATGTTTTGACTGTGAATGACTGTCAGTGCATTAGCAATTTGTCGAATGTAATTGAGGGCTTTTTTTTCGGGTAATGTTCCTTGTTTACTAATAACAACAGCTAAGTTATCTCTCTCTATATATTCCATTACAATACAATACAGTTGACCTTCTTGAAAGGAATTATAAAATTTTACGATATTCTTATGTTGGCATATTTTTAGTTGTTCAGCTTCGTCTCGAAATCGCTTTTGAAATTTCCCAAAATCAGGTAGTTTTTGTATTTGATAATTTAAGGTTTTAATAACTACTTTTGTGTCAATAATCTGATTATCCCATGCTAAATAGGTTATGCCAAAACCTCCGATTCCTAAAATTTTTTCTATGGTATATCTGCCATTATTTAAAGTAGTACCTGGTTGCCAGTTGTTCATCATAGTTAAATTGCTAAGTTACTTAATTGAGTTTGTTTATAAGTTTGATTTTCCTAGCTATTCATATCTAAAGGAGCGGAAAAAAATTGCGACAAAGTTTTTGGTAAGAGTATGGGAAATTTATGGAAAGCTGAGTATTCCGTCGGAAATTTATCTGACAAGAGAGAGAAGGATGGCAAATCTCTAATATCAAATTCCCATCAAGATGGTTAAATTGCTAAGTTACTTAATTGAGTTTGTTTATAAGTTGAATTTTCCTAGCTATTCATATCTAAAGGAGCGGAAAAAAATTGCGACAAAGTTTTTGGTAAGAGTATGGGAAATTTATGGAAAGCTGAGTATTCCGTCGGAAATTTATCTGACAAGAGAGAGAAGGATGGCAAATCTCTAATATCAAATTCCCATCAAGTCTCTTACATCTAAATCAGTGATTTATTTTTACTGCAAAAAAATTATAGAATGGTGAATCTGATATTTGTAAATTGATAACTCAGGTAAGAAGATAATAAAAGTTTCAGCCTTGGATAGAGCGTGTTTTTTGTAAAACTGAGATATACCAAACGTCAAAAGCATATATTGTAAAAATTCAACCATTTATATTCTTTTTTTAAATACTTATCTGTTCCATCTTTCTTATTCCCTAGTCTGTGACTTGAGCAATATTTTATTGAATTGGTATTAATAGTTTTGTAGGTTTTGTAGGTGGTTTGACTGTAACTATTTTTTTTAATTTGGTATCAATAATTTTTAATCTCTCAATCTTGATAAAGCAATAGGACTCATTGTAACTAATACTGTCACAAATGAAAGTGCTATTTTCTGTTCAAAATTTGTCATTTCCAAGGCTTCTTCTAGACCTATAGTTAGAAAAGCTGTGCGACTATCGTGTAATAATATATTTTGTGCAGTTCCTAAAAAAGAGGTATAAGCATCAAAAATAATGGCAGTCACATGAACTACTTTTAATACTAGGTATATTTCATCCTTTGGAGATTCTGACCAGATATCTTTTGCACTTATACTCAATCCTAAAATTAAACCACTACCAACTATAGCAGTCATATAAATACCAATATTTCCTTGATTCAAATTACTCATTCCCAACAACCCTGCTATGCCGAGAAAACTTGTAATCAAGTCCCAAAGAGACCCTACAATCAAAACACCTAAAAGTATTCGCATTTTATTTCACTCCTTACCTAAATTTTTTAAATTTTTTACCTTAAAAGCAGCATAATTCCAGCAATAATAATTGCTACAACCCAAAGTATTACCATCAATAGATTAGTTGAAATTTTTCTTGATTTAGTAACATTTTTGTTTGGGTTGATTAACTTATATTCCCTAGTTAATACTTCATTTTGACTCATTACTGGATAAATGGTAGGTGATGCCTCTTTAACTTCCCACTTGTGAATAAAATCTTGAAATTTTTTTGTCGATATCCCATAAAAAAAACCTTTCCACGAGTGCCATGAAGTTTGAATTGACCAATTCCGGATAGGTAACTGATTGTTATTTTTTTGACTGATAAATTATGTATAAGTTTTAGCGTCAATCAAACTACCAGTTTGTTTTAATTTAGTTTCTAATTCTTCCCAAGAGTCCAAAAACTCTTTTTCCTGTTTAGCAGATACTTCAAAAGCAAAAAAAAAACTTATCTGCATGGTAAATTTGTTGGAACTCAATTGAATACCTCCTACTTAGTATTGGTTTATTAATCTAACTTTTCTAGTTTTTTGACTTATTTTATTTACTACTAGGTAATTAATCTGAAAAATCTATTTTGGTTAGGTCATAATGATAGTTTATAGGTAAGCATTAAGCCATCAGCTATTAGCTAGCCTCCTGCGGAGGAACTACGTTAACAGCTATTGATCGGAGGAGGAGTTCATTAATGGATAATGGATAATGGATAATTGATAATTACAAGAAGATTAAAACCGTTACGGAATTGAATATAAGGAAATTCAAGAGCACTTTTCTCTTGGTCGATTGGATATGGCGTTTGCTGGCGCAAAGCTTTCCTGACGGAATGCTACGCAAACGCTTTACATGTTGCGGAGCAAAACGCGTAGCGTCCCGGAGGGAACGGAGACCTCGCCATCCCATCCTGACGGACTGCTCCGCTTTCCGACCGCTTTTTCCCCTTTAAAGCCTCCCCTTTCAAGGGTGAATTATTTAATTAATAATTATTAATTATTAATGATTCGGTAAAAGCAACCCTTGAAATTGAGAGAGAATTAAAATTTACTGCCAAGCCAAAGTAAACTCCTTTAATCTTAGAAAGAATTATTCATTATTTGCTGAATTTCGCAGTTCCGACCCAGGAGTGTAGCTAACTGCTAAGAGCTAAATGCTTACGTTTATAGAAACTATTTTATTGGGAAATAAATTACACATTGAGTAGTAAAAATTTATGCTTCATGTACTAGGAAAATTAAAAATTTTTCCATAAATGAAACAGCATTAGTTTTTTAGAGAGTTAGAGAAAATAAATCAAACACCGTAAGCATTCAGCCGTCAGCTATCAGCTATCAGCTATGAATTATTAACTCATTATCTTGGAAGAAGGAATTAGTACTCAAGGAGTGACATAAGAATGAAATATTTCTGTCAACTAACCTTAGTCTTGACTTGATTCAAATAAAAGCTGAATTTCGCAGTTCCTCCGCAGGAGGCTAGCTGTTTGCGGAGCATTCCGTCAGGAAATGCTAATAGCTGAATGCCTACCAAATGCCAGTTATTTGTACATTTGTTTGTATGAAAAAAACACAAACGAATTCTTATACAAAAACTGCTACGGTTTTTCAGAAAAGTTGAAAATCAAATTCTATATAAAATTATTTGCGTGAATTGCTATAAAAAGTAGTAAATAGAAACATCTTAATAAGTCAATTTCGGCTTTGTCAGTGATAAATATTGATAAAAAGTGATAAAAAGTAGCAGATTATGAACAACTATGTTACATTAAGCTACAAAACTACCTCTTAAGTTGACAGTAATGAATGTGGAAGAAGCGCTGACTATTGTAGAAGCGGTCTTGGATGATAATGCTAGTCTGAATGATATTGAAGAGTTTATCTTCAGAGAATGTTGGCAGGGTAAACAGTCTTATGAAGAAATGGCTAAAAATTCTCCCTATGACAGTGAATATATTAAGTCGGTTGGAGCGAAATTATGGAGAAAACTATCCAAAGCTAAAGCGTTTGGTGAAAAGGTAAAAAAAAATAATCTTAAGTCAGTAATTCGGCGATATTTACAGAGACATAAAATTACATCACATCAAAATCAAATAATAGGAGTAAATCTTAGTGGAACTAATTTAAGTGTAAATGAAGCCAACTTATGTCAAGCAGATTTACACGAGTTAATCCTACTTGCAAATGGCAAAAAATCAGTCGCAGAAACTACAACCACTAAACCAGATAACCAACAAATTCAACCCTACTTTAAAAATGGGATTAAGTGGAATGATTTAGACTTCAATTCCCAGGCAGAAGTAAAAATTGCCGAAGCACTAGACCGCGCCAATATTATATTTTTATCCAACACAAAAATTCGACTGACAACTCCCATAGGTAGAGAAAATAAAATCGCTAACTTCATCATCTTACACGCCGGAAAATTAGGCATTCTTCAAACTAATAACCAACCTTTCCCACTAGATACAAACTTAGCTCCTAATATCAGAATTATTCAGCATTATGATATTTCAGTTTGTCTTCAACAACCAGATAAAGTTGTAGCAGAATTTTTAGAGATATTGAATAAAGGGTAAACCAAAAAATATGTTATTTATCCTAATTAATTAGGGTTTGTTGAATAAAGTCTTTTTATTGAGGTAGGGAGTAGGGAGTAGGGGCGATTCCCGAATCGCCCGTACAGGAGTCAGGAGTTACAATTTTAAAGGTTTTCAGCTAAAATTAACTATTATTAAAACTGTCACGACCAATTTAGGATTGCTATATAGAGAATGACCGTTCATAATAGTAAAAGTCATTTTTCTACCTCGCATTGCCCTAAAATCCTCACTTTTTCAGCTCGCTTCCACCAAAAAGCTTGGAATTTTTCATGGCTTAAAATTCCTCAAACCTTTATCTGTCAATGCTTTGATATTTAATCATCCAGCCTTAATTATCTTAAAAACTTATCAAATTATCAATAATAATTAGAATCAATAAAGTAGTAGATAATGATTCGTGAGTGAGATTTATTAACAAAAAAATATGTTTAGATATACACCAGATTGCAGGTTTATGAATTACACCCCATAAACCAGTTAATTAATTGATAATGAATAATGGATAATGTAAGCATTCAGCCGTCAGCCATCAGCTATCAGCTATGAGTTATTAACTGATTATTACATAATTGAAGGAATTAGTTTCTCGGGATAATTAAAACTTCTGAATAAATTGGTAACATCGCCGTTAACCGAAGTCAAGTCCTGTATGTTTAAAAGCTGAAAGCTGAATGCTAATAGCTGAATGCTTACTGGATAATTACCTCAAGGAAAACTGTAACGGAATTAAATATAAGGAAATCTCCTAGCACTTTTTTTGTCTTGAAATAGAAGGTTTTAAACCGAATTGATTTATTTAAACCCTGCCCTTAAGGGCAAGGTATTATAGGTTGTTAAGAGTATTTTTTTTCCTACACCCCACACTCTCGAACCCAAGAATATATAGCAAATTTTTTGATATTTTGTATAATCCACCCTAAACCTTTAGCTTTCTCAACCCACCCCTAAAGAAAATCTTGGATTAGAAGCTATAATTAAGGGATAATATTTACCAAAAAAAGAAGTCCAAAGCCTCCCCTTTTAAGGCGATGAAAAGATAACAGTTCATTATTTCAATCCCAATGGTGAGCGCCAGAGGTACTGATAACTGATAACTGGTAACTGAAATGACCCTCAAAATTTCTATACCCATAAATAAAATGCTTACTAAAGACAAACAACAAACAAAACACAATTGGAAAAAAATTGCCAAAAAATTTGAAGCAGTTGTTGGAAAAAAAGGTGTAGTTCAACGCAAAGAAGAATTATTAGTATATGAATGTGACGGTCTATCTAGTTATCGTCAAAGACCTGCATTAGTAGTATTACCCCGCACCACCGAACAAGTCTCAGAAGCAGTAAAAATATGTCATAACCTCAATATTCCTTGGCTTCCTAGAGGTGCAGGAACAGGTCTTTCCGGAGGTGCATTACCAATAGAAGACTGCGTTTTAATCGTCACGTCATTAATGCGAAAAATCCTGAAAATAGATTTAGAAAATCAACAAGTTGCTGTACAACCAGGCATTATTAATAATTGGGTAACACAAGCAGTTAGTGGAGCTGGTTTCTATTACGCTCCCGACCCTTCCAGTCAAATTATTTGTTCAATTGGTGGAAATATTGCTGAAAATTCTGGAGGCGTTCATTGTCTCAAATATGGTGTTACAACTAACCATGTTTTAGGATTAAAAATAGTTACTCCCGATGGTTCAATTGTTGATATTGGCGGTCAAATTCCAGAGATGCCTGGTTATGACTTAACAGGTTTATTTGTAGGTTCCGAAGGTACTCTGGGAATAGCCACAGAAATTACGTTGAGAGTTATTAAATCTTCTGAATCAGTGTGCGTACTTTTAGCAGGATTTCCTAGTATAGAAAGTACGGGAAAAACTGTGTCAGATATTATCAGCTCTGGCATAATTCCTGCTGGGATGGAAATCATGGATAATTTCACTATTAATGCTGTAGAAGATGTTGTTAATACTGGTTTATACCCCCGGAATGCTGCTGCTATTTTGTTAGTAGAAATAGATGGTTTACAAGTGGAAGTTGATACGAATAAAAAATTAATTGAAGAAATATGTAAAACTAACGGAGCCATAGAAATTACTACTGCTAGTGAACCAAAAAAGCGCATGAAGTTATGGAAAGGACGGAAAGCTGCTTTTGCTGCTGCTGGGAACTTAGGCAAAAATTATTTTGTTCAGGATGGGGTAATCCCTAGGACAAAAATGGCTTATGTTTTGCAAGAAATAGAAGAAATTAGTAGTAAATATGGCTACAAAATAGCCAATGTTTTTCATGCTGGAGATGGGAATCTTCATCCTCTAATTGTTTATGATGATTCTGTTGAAGGTGCTTTGGAAACTGTGGAAGAAATAGGTGGGGAAATTCTCAAAATTTGTGTGGAAGTTGGTGGTAGTTTGTCTGGAGAACATGGCATTGGTTCGGATAAGAAATGTTATATGCCTTTAATGTTTAATGAGACAGATTTGGAGACAATGCAATGGGTAAGAAGTGTGTTTAATTCCAAGGGTTTAGCTAATCCTGAAAAAATATTTCCTATGCCTCGAACTTGTGGAGAGTCTGCTAATGTTCAGAAAGTTAAGCAGTTTGAAGGAGCGGAAGTTTTTTAAACTTTAGTTTGCCTTAATTCTAAATATTATCTAGTTACTAAGTCAGAAAAACTATAGATAAATATTTAGAGACCGTAAAGCGTTATTTTCAGTCAGCAAAAATTAGCTTTACTTTCAGACGGGGAAGTGTTTCTGCAAATCAATTTTCGGCGTTCCATTATCAAGGGATGATTTTGATATGTGCCCAAAATTTAGCATTATCAAGGCAGAGTTTTAGCTTATGCTAATTTAATTATCATTTCCCAACTATGCAACGCCGAAAAATTAACTGATATAATGTTTA